>NZ_JBEYZW010000010.1:0-136938 GCF_040646215.1 Streptomyces sp. NPDC046215
CCGTCGGGCCGGTCGCCCCACCTCCCCCCCCTCGCGGTGGTGGGCCCCCGCCGCCCCTGGTCGTGGGTCATGCCGGGCTTGCCCCCGCGCGCCAGCCGGGCGAGCGTCGGCAGTTCCGGGAGCAGCAGCATGCACTCGTCGTGGGTGAGTGGTCCTACGGGAACGGTGAGCAGGCCGCTCGGGTAGGTACGCGGCACTGTGCGGCCGGACAGGATCAGTCGTGTGCGGCCTGCCAGAGCGAGCAGCAGGTCGTTCCAGCGCCTGTCCCGCCAGTTGCGGTCCGCTGTGAGCAGGTGCTCGATGCCGTCGATGACGAGCAGCAGTCGGCGGCGCCCGGTCCAGGCGCGCAGTCGTGTCAGCAGTTCCCCGAAGCGGCCGGGGCCCACCGGTAGTTCGGCGCTGCCCAGCTCGGGCACCGCCCGCTCGATGGCTTCGCCGAGTGCGGTGAGGGCGCTGCCCGGGTCCGGCCGCGCGTCTGCTTCCGTCGCTGTCCGGAACCAGATGACCTTGTCGAAGGCATGCTCGTGCGTGGCCGCGAGCTCCGCGGCGCACGTGGTCTTGCCCACCCCGGGCATGCCCTGCAGGAGCACTCCGCGCATTCCGCCGTCCGGCGACAGGGCCACACCGGCCCTCGCCATGGTCATAACCTGGCCGACGAAGCGTTCCGGCACCGGCAGCGTTCCTGCCGCCGTCACCGTCACCGCCGCCGCTGCCTCGGCTGACGCAGGCGCAGGCGCAGGCGCAGGCATGGTCAGCTCCAGCGCCCGCGCACCGGACAGGGTCGGAGTCCCCGACTGCAGAGCCAGCTGCGGCACAGGCTCGCCGGGCTGCGACAGCTCCTTGATCGTGCCGGCCAAGGCACGCGGCAGCGGCTGCCCGTCGAGAATCATCTTGCTGTAGACCCGCTCGGCCAGCGCCGCCGCGAAGTCATCGGCCACCGGGTACCGCATGGCCAGCACCGCGCACTCCAGCCGCTCGGCGACCATGCTTGCGAGCGCGCCGACCGGGCCGGGCGGGCGTTCCTGCTCCGTGTCCTGCGCCGTCGGCTCCGCCTCGCGCTGATCGGAGAGGCTGAGCAACCGCCGTTGCTGCCGTACGGCCCGCCCCGCGGACCAGCAAGCCGACAGCGTCACCAGCTTGACGCCCCGCGCCCTGCTGAGCAGGTCTGTCACCTCGTCCGCCGCAATCCGGTCAGCCAGCCCGGAATCGGTTTCCAGAAGGAGTTCACCGGGCGTGCCGTGGCCGGAGATGTGGATCACGTCCCAGCCCTCGGGTCGCGCCAGGACGGCCTTGAGGCGCTCGCGGGTCACCCCGTACTGCAGGCAGTGGATCTCGACACCTCGGCCCGCCCGCGCCGCTTCGGTGAACCGCTGCTCGAGGCGCCGCCGTTCACGGCGCAGATTCAGCGCCCGGCTGTCCACCGGCAGGCTGAACAGGGCCAGGATCCGCACCCGTTGACCAGCGCGCGGCATCGGCTCGCCGGCCGGTGGCCGGGGGTCCGGCCCGCACTGCGTCACCAGGGTGATGTCCTGCAGGGCCAGCGGCTGCTCCCGCGCATGGGCCAGCTCCAGCGGTAGGTCCAGGAGCCGGCGCGCTGTTTCACCGGCGCCCGCCGGTACCACCACCCGCACCACGGCGGGAGCCGCCGTGCGCAGCGCGTCGGCCACGGGGCCGAGGACCTGCTCGCCGAGCCAGCCGCCCACCTCGCGGACGATCTCTGTCTCCCGGATGTCGCGCAGGTCGGGAGCCGTATGCCGCCACAGGTAGCCCAGGAGGTCCAGTGCCGCCTCGTACTGCGGGCTGGCAAGGTTCAGACGTATGTCGTGGTGGGCCAGTATCCGGTCGTCGGGCCCGGTCAGCCGCCATAGCCACCGATCAGGTCCCGCTACCTCCCGCGCCTCGAGCCGCAATACGATCACAGCCGTTCCTCCTTACCCGTACGGTGGCCGGCGGTGGGGACGCCGGAACCCGAAACGTGATGGCCGGCGGCCGGCGGCCCCTGCCTGGTAAGCCTTCGCGAGTTGCCGGGCGTGACCGGGATAGGCCGTGCGCAGCATGTCCACCGTTATGTCGAGCTGGGGACGGAGGTCGGCGGGCGTACCTGCGGGCATCGTCGCGATGAGCTTCGCGGCCAGGTTGACCACCATCACCGCGCGGTCCAGCTCCTCCACCATGCCCAGGCACCGCAGGTACTGGATATAGCTGTTGGCCAGTTCCCACAGGGTCAGCGGGTCACGGGGGTCGATCAGTCCCTGCCGGATCTCCACGGCGCGGGAGGCCGACAGGGTGGGGACCGTCGGGTCGATGCCGCCCTGTCCGCGCCGCACGGCGTCGAGCAGGCGGGCCGTCTCGGCGTTGGACAGATTGTGATGCACGGTTCCCAGCGCCCGCCGCGTCCGTGGACCGCCCTCTAGGCTGTGCCCGGCCTCACGGGCGTCCTCGAGAACACGGATGCGCTCGTCCAGGGCGCCTGCCCCGGCGAGCATCTCGGCGAGATCGGTGCGGGCCACGAGCAGCTCCGCCAACGCCTCGTCGACTACGGGCGAACGTTCGTCGGCATCCCAGTCCAGCGTCTTCCGGAAGACAGAGTCGAACTCGGATGCCGCCTGGCGTCCCGCCTCAACCGCGCCGACGGCATTGCCCGCCGCGTTCAACGCCATTGACCATCGCCACAGTGCGCGAGCGAGGCCGCGGGACGTTTCGAGGTCCGCGTGGTTCTGCAAGGCCCTGCGGTATTTGCCCACCAGAGCCTGCCACTGTCCCGGCGCAGTGCTTCTGCGCGCGGGATCGAACTGCGCCTGGCGAAGCTGCTCGTATTCGTGCGCCAGCCCTTGTTGGCAGCTCATGGCGCTCCTTCCAGCCGGAACCGATCGGTGGAACGTGCTCTCCCGTGGGCGTCGGCTCCCCTCCGGCCCAGCGCAGCCACTGCTCGCAGCTGACATATCCGACTCCCTTGCGGAGCCCGCAGATACGACTTGGTGGTGTCCGGCAACCAACGCCACGCCGGTTTCCTCGCCAGGTCTACTCCGGGGCCGCCGGCCGCAGCGTCGATACGTATCCGGGCCACCCGCGAACGGGCTCGGCCGGGGGCAGGGTCCTGCGGTCGGCGGCTGCCGCGTTCTCGACGATCGTGTAGGCGAGCCCGATGTCCAGGCCGTCGGCGCCGAGCCCCGCCAGGGGGATCCGGACCACCACCACGTCCTCGCGGGAGACGCGGCCGACCGTGACCGTCGCGGTGTCCTGGCCATCGGTGCCCACGTGCAGGAGTTCCACCGGCTCGGACAGGTACGCGTACCAGGCGTCGCTGCGACGGCCCAGTTCGTCCAGCAGCCAGGCGTGGCTGAGCAGGGGCGTACGGTCCGCTCCGCCAGGTGCCCAGAACTCGGTGTCGTGCTCCGCCGGCGCGTTGTGGGCGGGCCCCGATCCGGTGATGTGACGGAGCAGTGCGGCGCGGTCGGCCTCCGGGGCCGGCCGGAAGGTCGTGCCGGTGCCGTCGGTCCAGTCGATGGTCACCGCGGCGCGCTCCGAGGTGAGGTCGACGGCCCGGACGCGAAGGCCCAGCGGCGCGCTGCCCCGCTGGACGGCCGCCAGGTCGACGAGGAGCGGGGCCCACCACTCGGCAGCGGGGAGCCCGGGGGCCGGCCTGCGAGGACGAGACGCCATCAGGGAAGCCTTTCGGGAGAGCGCCGCTGTGCCGCCCGCCTCTGCAGCAGGCGGGCGGCACGGCCGGGGCGCGTGCGTTCCGGGTCAGATGTTGATGGCCTTCCTGACCCAGTCGGGGCACCGTCCCGGGGTGTTCTCGCAGAACGCGGTGATGACGCCCTTGGACTTGCCGTCACCGTTGGGCGGGATACGGAAATCCACGCCTGCGCGGATGGTCTTCACCTCGACGACCCGGCAGGTCCGGAAGATCCACCAGCCACTGCACTTCACGTGCAGGACTTCGGTGCGGTAATTGTAGGTGGTCTGTGACCCGGCGAGCGGTTCTTTGCCGGTGGGGCCGGGGCGCGGGTATTTCGTCGTCGCCTTCACGGCGCTGAGGCTGAGGTTGTGCTTCTGGTCGACCTTGGTGAGGCCGAAGCCCCTGTCCGTCGTGGCGTCGTAGTAACCCCGGCGCATGACGGTGTTCCAGCCGTCCCGTTCCGTCCACTCGCCCACTACGTCGTCCGGCCCCGCCTGCGTCTGCTGCGACGTGGCTTGCGGACGCGCCTGGCGCCCGGCTGCGAGGTCCTCGATCGCGGATTTCGAGATGCCCTGCCGGCCTAGATCAGCCAGTTGGAACGTCGACCCCTCCGACATCCCGGTGCCTCTGTCGAACAGCGAGAACTCGACATCCCCGCTCGAGCCCCGGGCGTTCGGCGCCGCCTCGGCCGCCGACGCCGGAGCCGCCGCCAACAGCCCGGCCGTGGCCGCCAGAGCTGCGGCCAGAGCACTCCACTGTGCATGCCCCTTACTCATGTTCCCCCTTGGCATCGCGATGGTGCAGTTGTCCGGCCGGACGGAGGACGACCGGAGCAAAGAGTGTTTCCGGCCGATCGCCCGGCCTCAGCAAGCTAAGGGGCGACTGGTGACGCCGTCGAGTGCCGGGAGTGCCGAACCGGCCACTCCGAGGTTTCGGGCGGCCACCTGGTCAGCAGCGGATCCCGCCTGTAACCCAGGCCGCCCGGCCACGGCGAGGGAGCCTTGCCATTCCCCCGCCCGCCGGTCTTCGGCCACAGCTCACCCGACCGCGGCCGCGCGGAGTGGTGCGTCCGCTTCCGGAACGGCCCTTGGTCCCGAGGGGGTCCGAAAGCACACCACTTGCGGGCGTTGACGGTGTGAGCGTTGAAGCACAGCGCATGCATCCCGGTGGCGGCCGGCCGGTCGCGAGCCGGGACACCGCGGTGACGAATGTCCGGCCGACCACACCGGAGAGGGCGGCGGCGACATCGGCGTAACCGAGTGGCTCGGGCCCCTCGGCAGGTGGCCGGCCCGGCCCCCTCGGACCGTGGTTGTAGCCGGTGGTCTGTTGGCGAGCCTGGCGCCGAACCTGCCGGTGTCGAACGGGACCGCCCGCGAGTCGCCCTTGATCCGGTGCAGCTTCTGAATCACCGGCTTCACCGGCATCGGTACCCGCACTTTCCTGCGCGCCTCCGGCTCCGCCACACCCTGTTCGACCAGCATCCGGGCCTCACACCGCCACGGCTGGTGCGTCCGCGACCTTCATATCCAGTGCGTGGTCGCCCGTCCACCGCAGGTCCGCGAGCAGCGGGACCGGCGCTGCTCGCAGACCCGGTCGTTGATCTGCGCGCTCACGGGCCCGCCGCTGAGGTTCCCCGCGCGCGCTCGCGTAGTCACTCGAGCACCTGGGAGCCGTCACCATGACCAGCGCGCTGATCACCATGCGAGGTCCCCCGGCTCGCACCCGTCCGCCGCCCCCGTCGTGACGACGCGACTTTGGTTCTTCGACCTCGGCAACGACGAGTGAACGCTGGACGGCGAGTATCCCGTTGCTCATGAAATGGGGTACTCATGCTGGTCGGGGGCGACGGTCCATGGAAAAGATCGTCTGGCGAGCCGGTCGGTTCGCCGGTTTCTGCTCGGTTTGGTTCCTTCGCGGGCCTTCTTCGACCTTGCATACGTTGTGGCCCGGGCTGCTGGTACGCGAGCGCTCGTGATCAGTTTTGCCCCTCACCGTGTGAAAAATCCGCACGTCAACCGGGATAGGACGTGGTCTGTCCTATATGGAGGGCATGCTTCCGATAGAGCTTCTCGGAGGCGAGCTGTACGTCCCCAAGGAGCTCCGATCTTTCTGTTCGCATCCCCTCTTCCAGGAGTGACCCCTGATGAAGCCCCCCGCCATCTCTCCGTGCCTTGGTGTCTCCGACACCCAGGCGGCAGTCGACTTCTACGAGAAGCTCGGCTTCACCGCCCTGCCCGCCGGCAACGACCCGGATGACGACCTGCGCATTCTGCTCTTCGAGGGCGAGTTCGCTCTGATGGTCTACCGGGACGAGCACCTGCGCGGCTGGCTGCCCGTTCTGAAGGACACCCCGGTCGGTGCGTTCGGCATGTTCTACCTGGCCGTGGACGACTTCGACTCCTACGTCGAGCGCATCCGCCCCCTGGTCACCGTCCAGAAGGACGTCATGGAGCACCAGGGCCAGAAGCTCTTCTACTTCACCGACCCCAACGGCTACGTCATCGCCGTCACCCAGAAGCAGACCTGGTGACCGCCGTGGCGCAGAACAACAGCACCACCGCCGCGGGCGCGGTGAAGTGCGCGGCGTTCTGGGGCCACGACGGAAAGGCGCTCGCCGACTTCTACGCCGCCGCCCTGGGCTGGAAGGTCACCCAGACGTTCGGTGACACGGCGGCGATGATCAGCGATGGCACCACCACGTACGTGTTCTACACCGCGGAGTCCTTCATGGCGCCGGACTGGCCCGAGGACGAGCTCGTCTTCCACCTCGACCTGGCCTTCGACGACGTCGCAGCCGCCGAACGGCGGCTGAGCGGGCTCGTTGCCACCAAGCCCGCCCATCAGCCCGGCGGCAGGCACTGGACGGTGCTGCTCGACCCCTCCGGCCAGCCCTTCTGCATCAGCGCCGCCGGTAAGAACGGGTGAAACACCCCTCGGTCCGCGCTGTGGCAGCGGACGGCCGGGGGTCGACACATCGGGATACGGCCGTGCTCCGGTCATCATCTATGAGCGAGTGAGGAATGACCCACATGAACCACGACGAGGGTGACGAAGGTAAGCCCCTGGCGGGGAAGGTGGCACTGGTCACCGGGGCGAGCCGCGGCGGAGCCCGGGCGATCGCCGTCGAGCTCGGCCGGGCCGGCGCCACCGTCTACGTGACCGGACGCTCCACCCGCGGCAAGGCGCGCGAGTCCGGCCGCCCGGCCGAGACCGTCGAGGACACCGCCGAACTGGTCACCGCCGCCGGCGGCGAGGGCATCCCCGCCGTGGTCGATCACCTCCAGGCGGAGCAGGTGCAAGCACTGGCCGAGCGCATCGACCGGGAACAGGGCCGGCTGGACATCCTGGTCAACGCCATCTGGGGCGCGGAGCACCTCGTCGAGCGCGGCAAGAAGATGTGGGACTGCGACCTCGACAAGGGCCTGCGCATGCTGAGGCTCGGCATCGAGACCTACTACGTCACCAGCCACTACCTCCTGCCCCTGCTGATCCGCCGGCCCGGCGGCCTGGTGGTGGAGCTCACCGACGGCACCGCAGAGTTCAACAACGGCCACTACCGGGCCCCGTTCGCCTTCGACCTCGCCAAGTTCGCGCCCTTCCGGATGACGTGGGCGCTGTCTGAGGAGCTGAAGGAGTACGGCTGTACGGCCCTGGGCCTGGCGCCGGGCTGGATGCGTACCGAGGCGATGCTTGACGCGTTCCGCATCGCCGAGGAGAACTGGCGTGACGGCTGCAAGGTGGACCCCACGTTCGCCATCTCCGAGACCCCGCTGTTCACCGCCCGGGCCGTCGCCGCGCTCGCCGCCGACCCGGACGTGGCCCGCTTCACCGGCGACTCCCTGTCCGTCGGCACACTGGCCAGGCAGTACGGCTTCACCGACGCCGACGGATCGGCCCCTGACTCCGTCCACTACTTCCAGGAGTACATGAGGACCGGACAGGCACCGAACCCTGACGACTACCGCTGAACGCGAGCCCCCTGGCAACGCCGGCTACACCAAGGACATCACCATGACTCCCGAAGACATCGCGGAGCTCGCCCTCTCATTGCCGGAGGTGACGGAAGAGGAGCCCTACGGTCCCAACCGGCCCGTCTACAAGGTCGGCGGCAGCATCTTCGCCATGCTCGCGGCAGCCACCAGAACCCACCCCGACCAGGTCACCGTCAAGTGCGAACCCCGGCTCGCCCTGCACCTGTGCGAACAGCACGCGGCCGTACACCCGTGGTACCAGGGCCGACGCTGGCACTGGCTCACCGTGCACCTGGAGGACAACACGGTGCCCGACGAAGACCTCACCGACATGCTCCACCACGCCTGGGACTGCGTGGTAACCGACCTGCCCACCACCACCCGCGAACGGCTGCGCACCCTCCACCACGAACAGCAAGGACCCTAAGGTCAACGCCTGTGAAGACCAAATACACCGCCAGCCGCGCCCACGAGCTCACCCCTGGCCGGAGGACCGCCAACCGCGTCCTCGCCGTGGGACGTGCGCCGGTCGAGCATGGCTTCGATCACGGGGTCGCAGATTCGTTGTCCAGGCCGCGGAAGCCGAGGTCGGCGAGACCGGTGGCGCGCATGTGGGCCAGGATGTGGTCGTGGCGGGCGGCGGTGTTGTCGTGGGTGCCGTGCCCGTGACAAGACGTGGGGGCACGGTGTGGGCACGGAAGCTTGGGGTGTGACGATCAGAAGCGCGCACCCGGTGAGACCGGAGGGGATCTACGCGGCGCTGGCCGCCCTGGGCGCCGAGCCCGTCCTTGATCCGGAACTGTGGCCGGACAGGCCCCAGAACGAGGACGGTGTGCGGCCGCTGGGTAATCTCCTGGCCGAAACCGAACTCAAGCTCACCACTGCCACGCGGCTCGGCGACCAGGAGCTCGACGACCTCGCCAACGCGGTCGTCGGGTGACCGGACCCAGTCGGGGACGGTAGATCTCTGGCGCCCGGACCATCAGGCAGTGGGGGGTCTGACAACGCGGCGGTGCGCGGGCTGAGAGCACGACGCCTTCGGGCATCTCCGCAGGGTGCCGTTGCGCGGCATCTCCAAGACCTCCGGGTTGCCGTCAGTACCGGCCATCAGCTGACCCTCGCACAGCAACGGTCGGGCGGCGGTGCTGGACTGGCAGCCGAACCGGCCGCCGGGGCCGCCGAGGCAGTTGCCGGGCCGCGGCTGCGCGGCGGCACCGGGATGGATCCACGTCTCGACGCCCCACTCCCCCGTCCCCGGGGCGCTGCCGTACGACGCGCGCGGGCTGCGGCCCACCGGCGGCCTCAGTCTCCGTGGCGGCCCGGTCGACTGGGAGGTGCCCGGCGGGCTCGCCTTGACAAGCTGTCGCAGGGTGTCCTCGACCACCCGGAGGGCGGCAGGTGAGCTCTTGTCAGTGCCGTATGGCAAGGTCTCTCGCACGAACACGGAACGGATGAGGAGTTCGGGATGACGGGGGCCTGGGACAAGGCGCGAGTGGTGGAGCTGGCACGACGGCTGAGGGGAGCGGAGACCGGCGGCTGGAGCGGGCCGGCGCTGCGGGCGGTGGTCGAGGGCCTCGGCTGGCAGTGGCAAGAGGGTGCCACCGGGCCGCGGCTGGTCACGGGGCTGGAGCCTGCCACGTCCCCTCAGTGGGTGCCCCGGCTGCGCCCGGTGGACCGCTTCGAAAAGGACTACGTGCACGGCGGCGAGGAGTACGTCGGGCTGTATGTGCCCGTCGCGCTGCCGGAGGGCGGTGCCGCGGGAAAGGCGGCGGCTTTCCTGGCGGTTGCCGAGGTGCTGACGCAGGAGTTCGGTCCGGCTTCCATCATGGGCGCGTACGGCGACCCCGGGCCGTTCTACGACTCCGCTCCGCTGTGGGGCAGTCCCTTCCGCCGCTGGCGTGAGCGCGAGAACACGCTGGAGCTGCACGCCGGCGAGCACGGACCGGAGTTGCTGCTCCAGCCGACCGACCCGGTGGAGAACTGGTTCTGGCGGCAGGGACACGGTGAGCACTACGCCCTCGGCGGGTTCTTCGGCAGCCGCCGCGACCCCGCCAACGCGGGCCTGGGTTTCCCAGGCCGCTGGCGCACCGACGACTGGGACGTTTTCTCCCACGCCTTCGGCGACTTCCTCGACACCCTCCCCGCCGAGACGCACGCGCTCGGCATCGAGCTCGACTTCGGCTTCCACGCTCTGGTGCCCGGTACCTATGGCCCGACCCTGTTCCACCTCCTCTGCGGTGACAGACTGGAGATCATTTACGACCCGGAGCGACTCGGAGAGGGCGTCACCGATCCGACCTCCTTCGGCTGGATCCCACAGGCCACCCGCCCCGCCGCCCTGAACCACTGGCACGAGGCGCCTTACCACTCGGAGGACTTCGGCATCGGCGAGGTGGACGGCCGCTGGCTGGCCCGCATGATGGTCGCCACCCTGCGCGACCTGGGCGTTTCCTCACCGAAGGACCTCAGCCTGACCGACCACGCACAGAGTGTCGGGGACTACCACGTCGACTACTACGGCCTCACCTTGCAGGAGAACCCCTAGTTGTACTGATCGGGGGCGTTGATTAACCGTGAGTACGGCGGCTGGTTGCCGCAAGCGGTGTGTGGGCGGTGTTGGTTGTAGTGGTGTAGCCACGGCAGCAGAGCATCTCGGCGTTGTTGCTCGCTGGTGTAACAGCGAGCGTAGGCCCAGCCGTCGGCCATGGTGCGGTGGAAGCGCTCTACTTTGCCGTTGGTCTGCGGACGGTAAGGGCGCGTGAACTTCGGGGTGATCGAGAGGCCTCCGCACGTGTCGCGCCACAGGCAGGACCGGTAGGCACCTCCATTGTCCGAGAGCACTCGTTCGATGGTGACTCCGCGCTCGGCGAACCACTTGACCGCGCGGTATAGCACGCCGACTGCGTTCACGGCTGTTTCGTCATCGTGAATCTCGGTGTAGGCGACGCGGGAGTGGTCGTCGATGATGGTGTGCACGAATGCGTACCCGAGCTTCGGGCCGCCGTAGGCGTTGCGTGACTTGCCCGGTGTCGCGACGCGATGCTTCTCGCCTTGACGGCGACCGACGTAGCGCCAGCTGCCGCCATCGGGGATGTTCCCGAGCATCTTCACGTCCACGTGCACAAGTGATCCTGGGGTGGTCGTGCTCGTACCGCCGGACGGGTTCACCGGTCGCGCGATCGAGGTAGGCGAGGCGGTTCAGTCGCGCTGATCGCAGGATTCGGTGCACTGCCGACGGGGCGATGTCGAGTCTCGCGCGGGGTGAGGACAGCGTTCGGATGTGACATTTCTGCGCTCCTGGATAGGGCGAAGGGCCGACCATCGTGTGTGTGGTCGGCCCTTCGAGAACGAACTTGGCGGGTGTGGGGCGTGCAGGTCAATCCACCGGGGATACCCGGATGAGGTTGCCGTCGGAGTCCGTGATCACGAACGTGCGACCGAAGACAGCGTCGTGCGGCCTCTCCACGACGTGGACTCCCTTTGAGACCCAGTTCGTGAAGATTTCGTCAACTGCCGACGGTGGTCCCGGCACCATCAATCCGACCTCGGTTGTGCGAGGGGTGTTCGGGACTGCTTGCTCGCTGTAGCCGGTCCACAGCGCGAACAGGACGCCGGGGGCAACCTCGAAAGCTACGTAGTGGGGACTGGTGAAGGTCGGTTCGATCTCGAACAGGTCGCTGTAGAAGGTGGTAGCGGACTTGGCGTCGCGGACGCCGATCAGGAATAGGTTCGGTGCGGGCATATAGCGCTCCTCAACTCAGTGCTTTCTCGGTACCGCTTCAATTGATCGCCGAATCGCGACAGAACCTGTCATCTTTTTCTGCGAACATTGGTCAGCATGAAGGCTTCAAGGTTGTTGCACCTCTTGCTGCTCCTGCAGGCCCGCCAGCGCATCACCACCGCCGAGCTGGCCAAGCGTCTGGAGGTGTCTCGGCGAACTGTGCTGCGCGACGTTGAGGCGCTCTCGACTGCAGGGGTGCCTGTTTATGCCGAGCGCGGGCGCAACGGTGGGATCGTCCTGCTCCCCGGTGCACGGCTCAACGCATCCCATCTGGAACCACCAGAGCTGGAAGCACTCTCCGTAGCGGGTTTGGACAGCACGCAACGTGAGCGCATGGGCCTGTCTGCGATGTGGGAGTCGGCCGCACGCAAGATCGCCGCCCGTCAGGCCGCACCACCTGAGTACCCAAGCCAGCTGCGACTGGCGGATCTAGTGCTGGTGGACAGCACCGCATGGTTTGCCGACTCAAAGACAGCGGTCGACGTAGCCGATCTGGCATCGGCCCTGCGGCACCGACGCCGACTGCGAATCCAATACCGGCGCAGCGCCGAGAATCAGGCCTCAACGCGGGTGGTCGACCCGTACGGAATCGTGGCGAAGTCCGGCCGCTGGTATCTCGTTGCCGATCACAGGGGCGATGGTCGGCTGTTCGCTCTGGAACGGCTCTCGGCCTACGAACAACTCGACGCGCCAGTTGCTCTTCGACCAGACGAAACCCTCCGCACCAGATGGGCCGCGTTGAAGGAACGCACCGAAGGGCAAGGTCGTGTGAGCGTGACCTTTCGCCTGCCAGAACATGGCCTCGACTTGGCGCGGCGCATCCTCGGCACACGCATCCATGATGTCTCCGATGCGGAAAACGGATCACGCACCGTCGTCGTCCGCTACCCCGACATCGAGTCAGTGCGTCAACTCCTCCAATTCGGCGACCACATCGAGATACTCACCCCGCAGACAGCCCGCAAACGCATCAGCCAGCTCGCCAGAGACCTGGCTGAAAGACACTCGACCCCAGCCACGTGACCGATCAGAACGGCCTGCTCTCAATCAACGTCTCCGGTCAGTACACCTAGCCGGCCCGGGCGGTGCCGCGAGTGCTGCGAGTGGGCGAGTCCGCGACCAGGAAGGGCCGCCGGTAGGGCATGTTTGGCACATCCTCGGCGAAGCCGTCGAACGCCTCGTCTCCCCCTGCACCGCTCGCGCGGCAGATGGCCAAGGACCAAGCAGCAGCCGAGCAGGCCGGAAGCGACGTGATGGGCCCGCGACGCGACAGTGTCGCAACCGTCCGTGACCAAGGCAGCCAGGCCCTGACCGTCGGCACCGACCCGGCCGCGCCCCAGGCTGATCCGGTCGTCGCGGGGTTCACGGCGCGCTACACGCACCTTCTCGGCCGCCCCGACGGCGTCGAGCTCCGCCGTCGGCCGGCGACTCGGCTGGAGAGCGCGAACAACCCCTCCAGGGATCGGTACCTCCAGTTGCTCGCCGTGGTCAACGGCTGGCCGGTCACGGAGAGTCCGGCTCCTGTGTTCGACTGGCCCGTCGAGGCTCTGCGTCCGGACGGACACAGCAATGACGAGCCGTAAGCATCACCGAACGCCGGGCGGACCTGGACGCACTCGGCACGCGATGGACGGCCGACCGAACAGGACAGAGTGTTCGATGAGTGCGGATGCGGACACCAGTGACGCGGTGAAGCATCGGTCTTACCTTGGCACGTCTATGAGGGCTGCGAGGGTGCCGGTGACGGCCGGCCGGTTGCTGACGACCCGTGGTCGGTCACGAAGCCTCCGTTCTGATCAGCTGAGAGCTTCATGGCCCTCTTGACGGCGGCAACGCTTAAGACCGCGCGGAAATGCGCAGGTCAGAGCGCCCTGCGGAGCGCAGAGCCGAGAGTCTCCCGCCGGGTGGCCGTCGCTGAGGGGCGCGGCCGGTTGAGGTCCATGACCGCCCACAGGCTCGGCCCCTCGGTGCTGGTCTCCACACCACAACTCACGACAGCACGGTGCCCGGCAAGACCGCGCACCGTGGCCTCGTCAGCCGCCGGACGGCCGCTCTGGTGGCTGAGGACGACGACGAGAATCTGGTCGCCTTTCGGAGACATGTGCACGCTGATTCGGGCGCGGGTGTCCTGCACGGCTTGGCCGACGAGCGTGGTGACAAGGTCCCCCACCATGGCCTCATCGGCGGTGTAACCCCATTCCCGCAGCTGTGCGAGAACCCGCTCCCGCGCCTTCCCCGGGGTCCACGGGCGGTCTTCCATGGGCCAGTTGACGCCGCGACGGTTGGTCATCGTCAGACGGCTCTGGTAAGCCGCCGGCACAGCCTTCGTCGGCGGATCAGGAGGAAACGGCGAGGGCGGTGACTTCGGCGGTGGAGGTGTCTTGGGCGGATAGCCCGGAGGCACCTTGGGCCCGCGCTCCGGAGTAGGCGACGGCTTCGGTGTCACAGGGGCCTCCCCCGGGTCGGGTGCCCCAGCACCGTACCGCCACGGCCGCCCCGTTAGCCAGGAGGCAACGCTCCACGCCGCGGGCGGAACCGCTCGACCACTTGGCAATCCCCTTCCAGCCACTTGCGCCGACGGCGAGACGGTGCGGGCCACGAGGCCGGACCGAGAGCCGCGAGGGCCGGCTCATGGGCATCCCGGAGGGTGTGCGCGGCGACTTGGCTGAACAGCGGCTTCGCCCGAACTCCGAAATCGGAGGCGAACAGCCCTTTGCCGGACGCAGGGCCGACATCCTGTTCGGCATGCTTCGCGACGGAACCTTCTACGCACCGCAGCCGTCGGCCTCAGTCACCTGCCCTGCGGGTCTGCGAGGAGAATGACTCGATCGACCTCGACATCGAAGCCGAGCACCGGATGGCCGTAGTCACCCTCCGGGTCCATCAGCACGGGCTTGCCCAGCCGCCGCCCGATCTCCCGAAGGAAGCCGCAGAACACATCGAGTCGACCCTGGCCCTGCAACTCCCGCAGGTCGACGTCGAAGTCGACTTCATCGTCGGCAAGAAAACGGAAGATCGCCAGCACATCGGCAGTCGGCCAGACCCTCAGGCTCGGGCACTCGGCATCCGCAAGGCGGGACAGCACGGCCTCCGCCCGGGGCACCTGAAGCGCTGTCTCTCCCTCGGAGTACTGGCACTTCCACTCCTTCTCCGCGACAAGATCGAGGACCGCCTGCCAATCCTCCACTGAGGCGTTCGGGACACGCACGTCCGGCAGCGGCCCCATCAGGTCCGGGTCAAAGAAACGCTTCACGTCATCCCACAGCAGGTCGGTCACCCCGCCATGCTGCCTGGCTCGCCAACCCAACGCACCCCCGTTTCCCCCGACCAAAGACATAAGGGCCCCCGGCCTTGCCACCGTGCGCCAGGGTGTCCTGGCAGCCGTGCGGGCCGGCGGGGCAGGGCCTGCGCTGAATCAGCGTCCACACCTCAGTGAAGGCGCTGGAGAACGACATCAGGGCCTGGATCGACACGTGGAACGAGAACGTCAGCCCCTCACCTGGGCCAAGACCGCCGACGAGGTCCTTCACTTCCCCGCCCGGCTACCTCGCCAAGATCACACTCCCAGCCACTGGAAACCATGGACAGAGTTGAGCCCGCGATTTCGGGCGCAACTCACTAGCCGGCTATGCGGTCACCCTTACCCGAGCGGGCCGGTTGTCCCCACCTGGCGGGAGCACCGGCCCGCGGCCGGAGTGCGGGCCCCGGCGGGGTGGCCGGCTTCAGCGCCACTTCGTCCCTTCCACGGTCAGTTCTCCGCTGTCGCTCAGGTGGCTCACGAAGGCGACGAGCGCCCCGTCGAGGTCGGCGAACCGTGACGACCGGGTGCTCAGGGCGAGGTGGCCCCGCCAGATCAGTTTCTGGGCCCCCGCCTCCCGGTGAGCGGCGCCGCAGGCCGAGGAGAGGACGATGTCCCCGCCTTCCTTGGCCGTCAGGACGGCGGTGGAGGTGGCGGTGTAGGAGTCAGGGCCGATCTCGACCAGTTCGGCGGTGCTCTGGATGAGGATCTCGGTGCCGGCGAGGGTGCCGGTGCCCTCCGTCGTCTTCTCCAGACGGGAACGGCCGTCGCGCGGGGAGAACACCCTTGTCGCGCGCACCTGTGTGCGGCCGCGGAGAATGATGTCACCGGTTTTCTGTGCGGACATTTCCTTTTCCTCTCATGTGGAGGAAGTACCCGGAACTGTTGCATCACCCGCTGTGCTGGGCATTACACCATCGAACCAAAAATGTGATGATTCTTCCCCTGCTGTGCAGGATACGGGAGGCAGGGGAGCGCCATCGCGGAATGCCCGTGACAGGGCGGTCCGCCGGTCCTCACCGTGCCATGTGACGCCGCCGGTACCGCGGTGAGGCGCCTGCGGAAATACCGGCTCCTTATCGGGTGAGATGCCGATCGCCCCTTTGGAGCGAATACCGGTCCGATGGCGCATCGTGCGGCGAACGGTGGACAGTCACCGGGCCAGGAGGTGGTGTGCCGTGGACACTTCTTCCCGGGAGCCGTGGACCATCGGAGTCGTCGGAGCCGGTGTGATGGGTACCGGCATCGCCCACACGGTGGCGCTCGGCGGCAGCCGGTGTCTGGTCTGGGGGCGGCGGCAGGAGCGCGCCGAGGAAGCCCTGCGGCGCGCGGAACGCAAGCTGGTGCGGGCCGCGCTGCGGCGGGGCATGACGCGCGAGGCGGCCGGCCGGCTGGGCGAACACGTCGTGCCCGTACGCACCTTGGACGACATGGGCGCGGCGGATCTGGTGATCGAGACAGTGATCGAGGACCCGGACGTCAAAAGAGACGTGCTGGGCCGAATCGACGCCTGCTGCTCCCCCGGCGCCGTGCTCGCCACCAACACCTCCTCGCTGCCCCTGGCCACGCTCGCCCCGGCCCTGTCGGCACACTCCGAGCGGTTCTTGGGGACCCACTTCTTCTACCCCGCGCCACACCGGCCCCTGTGCGAGCTCCAGCCCGCCCCGGCCGCCGGTCCCGCCGTCCTGGGCCGGGCTCGGGAGATCCTCACCGGCCTGGGCGTGCGCTGCGTGGTCATCGACGGGTCGGTGGCCGGCAGTGTCGCCAGTCGGCTGTTCGGCGTCCTGATCGCGGAGGCCATGCGTCTGCGCGATCAGGGCGCCGCCACGGCGGCTGACATCGACCTCTTGTGCGAGCAGGGGCTCGGTCACACCCTGGGCCCGCTGGCGGCGGCCGACCGCATCGGCCGGGACACCGTGCTGCGGGCCCTGCGTCACGGAGGGCTGCACCCGTGACCGGCCCCGGCGCGGGCGCTCCCGGCGGCGACGAGGCCCTCCTTCGCCTGCGATCGATGGACGGCCTCGCCGTGGTGCGCAGGCTGCTGGAGGAACCGGCCGAACTGGCCGCCGCGTCGCGGGCCTTGGGCTACCGGCTCGTCACGGCCGGGCCGGGCAGGGTGACACTGCGCCTGGTGCCGGGCGCCGTCCATCTCACCCAGACCCGGATCGTGCACGGCGGCGTCACCGCCGCCCTGTGCGACTCCGCCTGCGGATACGCCGTGCAGACGCTGCTGCCGCCGGGCGCCTACCCCGTCACCCGCGAACTGCGCCTGCGCTACCGCGCCCCCGCGTACGCCGGCGGCGGCGGGACCCTGACGTGCGTGGCCACGGCCTCGCCACCGGACGAGGAGGCCGCAGGGTGCCCGTCACCGTCCCTCGTCAAGGCGGTGGCCGTTGTCAGCGGACCGGAAGGCACCCGGCTCGTACGGGCCCGGGCGACGGTGGCCATCCGGGCGGGTCCCCTGCCGTGAGCCGGTACGGCACAGGCGGCAGGGGACCCGCACGCAGGCAGGAGTGGCAGATGCAGGACGAGACACGGAACACCGGCCCACAGCTCGGCGAGGAGACGTACGAGAGGCTGCGGCACCTGTGCGCGGAGGTGTTGTGCGTGCCCCTGGAGGACGTCGTGCCGGGCGCCAGGCTGATCACCGACCTGGATGCCGACAGCCTCGACCACGCCGAACTGGCCGACAGCCTGAGCCGGTCCTTCGGCGTCCGCGTGGACGAGGAGGAGCTGCGGTCGGTGGAGACGTTCGCCGACGTGGTGGAGCTGGTGGCCGCCAGGGCCGCACCGCCGGCCGGCACCGGGCGGGAGGACGCGGGATGACGGGACGGCCCCGCGTCGTGGTCACGGGGCTGGGCGTGCGCACCTCGGCCGGCGGCGGGGTGGCGCAGATGTGGGACGCCCTGTGTGCACCCCGCTCGTGCGCCCGCGGCATCACCGGCTTCGACCCCGAGGGTCTGCCGGTACGGATCGCCTGCGAAATCCCGGACTTCAGCCCGGTGGGCTACCTGTCGGCGAAGGAGGCTGCGCGAACGGACCGTTCCACCCAACTGGCCGTCTGCGCCGCCACGGACGCGCTCACCGACGCGGGGCTGCGGGAGCGGACCGGCGGTCCCCGCTGGGCGGTGGTCACCGGCTCCGCCAACGGCGGCGAGGCCACGCGCGAGGCGGCTCTGCTGGACGCGGACGCCCGCGGCCACGGCCGGCCGCGCGCCTCGCACGTGCCGGCCTACATGGCCAACGCCGGCGCGGCGATGCTCTCCCTCCTGTACGGCATCACCGGGCCCGGTCTCTGCTTCTCCACCGCGTGCGCCTCGGGAGGGCACGCGGTGGGGGAAGGCGCACAGCTCATCCGGACCGGAGCCGCGGACGTGGTGCTGGCCGGCGCCCACGAAGCGTGCGTGACACCCACCATCGTGCTGGCCTTCGCCAAGTCCGGCAGCCTGGCCCGGGACAACGGGGACCCGGCACGGGCGTCGCGGCCCTTCGACCGCGACCGGAGCGGTTTCGTCCTCGCCGAGGGCGCCGCCTTCCTCATCCTCGAATCGTGGTCCGCCGCCCGAGCCCGTGGAGCGAACGTCCGTGCCGAACTCGTCGGTTACGGGCGCACCTCCGACGCCCACCACCTCACCGCGCCCCTGCCGGACGGCGCGGGCGCGGCGGCCTGCATGCGGCAGGCCCTCGCGGACGCGCAGCTCACCCCCCGGGATGTGGCTCACGTCCACGCCCACGGCACCGCCACCGAACTCGGCGACCTGGCCGAGGCACGGGCGCTGGCCGCCGTCTTCGGGGCCGGCGCGGTTCCCGTCACCTCCTCCAAGGCGGTGCTCGGCCACGCCATCGGCGCGGCCGGGGCCATCGCGGCGGTGGTGGCGACGCTCAGCGTCCGGTGGCGCGCGGCACCGCCCGTCGCCAACCTCGACGCCCTCGACCCCCGCTGCGAGATCGACGCCGTGCGCGGCGGCGTGCGGGACCTGCCGGCGGGGCCCGTGGTGTGCAACAGCTTCGGTTTCGGCGGGCACAACACCTGCCTGGTGCTGGCGCCGGGACCGGAGGGGTGATGAGCGGGCCGCGCGACGGGTACGGGCGGTGGCGGGTCGCCGTGACCGGGGTCGGTCTGGTCTGCCCCGCCGGGCGGGACACCGGTGCCCTGTGGCGGGCGCTGCTGGGCGCGCGGGGCACGGCCACGACGGTCACCGACTTCGACACCGGTGGGCTCACGGTGCGGTTCGCCTGCCGCGTGCGCGGCTTCGATGCGGGAGCGCGGCTGCCGGCCAAGACGGTACGGCGGACCGACCCCTTCGCCCAGTACGCGGCCTGCGCGGCCCTCGACGCCCTGGCGAACGCCCGCGTGCGCGAGCGCGGCGACGACGGCGGGGCGGTGCTGTGCGGGGTCGGCGGCGCCGGGGACCACACCTGGTCCGCCCAGTCCCGCGCCCTGCACGAGCAGGGGCCGGCCGCGGTGGACCGTCTCACCTGGCCGCGGGCTCTGCCCTACGCGGCGGCCTCGCTGATCGCGCGGCTCGCCGGGCGGACCGGCCCCTGTATGACGGTGTCGACGGCGTGCGCGTCGGGGACCACAGCCATCGGCGAGGGGACCCGGCTCATCCGCGACGGCACCTGTACGACGGTGCTGGCCGGCGGCACCGAGGCCCCGGTAACGCGGTTGTCGATGGCCGCGTTCGCCCGCACGGGTGCGCTCAGCACCCGCAACGACGCGCCCGAGCGGGCCTGCCGGCCCTTCGACCGGCACCGTGACGGCTACGTCCTGGGCGAAGGCGCCGCCTTCGTGCACCTGGAGCGGCTCGCGGCGGCGCGGGCCCGGGGCGCCACGGTCCTCGCCGAGGTCGCCGGTTACGCCCAGACCTGCGACGCCCACCACCTCACCGCGCCCCGCCCGGACGGTGCGGTCGCGGCCGCGTGCATCACGGCCGCCCTCGACGACGCCCGGCTCGCCCCCGCCGGCATCCGCCAGGTCAACGCCCACGGGACGGGCACGGTTCTCAACGACCGCGCGGAGACCGCGGCCCTGCTGCGCGCCTTCGCCGGCACCCCGCCGCCGGTCACCGCGCCGAAGGGGGTCCTCGGCCACCTGATGGGCGCCGCGGGCGCCGTGGAAGCGGTGGCCGCGGCGCTGAGCGCCGAACACGGGCTCGCGCCGCCCGTGGCCAATTACGAGACCCCCGACCCGCGCTGCCGGCTGGACGTGGTCAGCGGGGAGCCGCGGGAGGTCGGGCGCGGTCCGGTGCTGTCGAACTCCTTCGGTTTCGGCGGCCACAACGCCTGCCTCGTCCTCGCCCCTCCCCCGTGACAGCCCCTGCCCGCGCCGCCTTGCACGAGGAGCCGCCATCATGTGTGCGCTGGCCGACGCTCTCGCCGATCCCGACCTGCCTCCGGCGGAGGTGGGCCGGCTGCCGCTGCCGCGGTCCTTCCGCGCGCTGACCGTGCGCCGGAAGGAGGCGGGCGTGTTCGCCGGGGTGCCCCGGGAGCAACGGGATCCGGTGGTGTCGCTGCGTGTGGAGGACGTGCCGGTTCCCGAGGTCGGGTGCGGGGAGGTCCTGGTCGCCGTCATGGCCTCGTCGGTCAACCACAACACGGTCTGGTCCGCCCTGTTCGACCCGCAGCCCACCTTCCGGTTCCTGGAGGACTACGCGCGCACCAGCCCCGCCGGGCGGCGCCACGACCTTCCGTACCACGTGCTGGGCTCCGACCTGGCCGGCATCGTGCTGCGAACGGGACCCGGCGTCCACCGCCCGCGCCCGGGTGATCACGTGGTCGCGCACTGTCTGTCGACCGAACCGGTGGACGCGGCAGGGAGCGGGGACGCGGTGCTCGGCTCCCGGCGCCGCATCTGGGGCTACGAGACCAACTTCGGCGGTCTCGCCGAGATCTCCCTGCTCAGGGCCGATCAGCTGCTGCCCAAGGCCGGTCACCTCACTTGGGAGGAGGCGGCGTGCAACGGGCTGGCGGGCTCGACCGCGTACCGGCAGCTCGTCTCCGGCAACGGCGCCGGCATGAAGCAGGGCGACACCGTTCTGATCTGGGGGGCGGCGGGCGGGCTCGGTTCGTACGCCACCCAGTACGCGCTCGGCGGCGGGGGCATCCCGGTCTGCGTGGTCTCCTCCGCCCGGAAGGCCGCACTGTGCCGGGCGATGGGGGCGGAACTGGTCATCGACCGCGACGCCGAGCAGTACCGGTTCTGGAAGGACGCCGACACGCCCGACCCGCGCGAGTGGCGGCGCTTCGCCCGGCACATCCGCGCGCTGACCGGCGGCGACGACCCGGACATCGTCGTGGAGCACCCGGGCCGTGAGACCTTCGGCGCCTCCGTCTACGCCGCCCGCCGGGGCGGCACCATCACCACCTGCGCGTCCACGACCGGCCCCTGGCACCTGTACGACAACCGGTACCTGTGGACGGAGCTCAAGCGCGTGGTCGGCGTGCACTGCGCCGACCACCGCGAGGCCGCGGAAGCCAACCGGCTGGTGTGCAGGGGCCGCGTCCACCCGCCCCTCTCCGCCACCTACTCCCTGGCCTCGGCACCGGTGGCGGTCCGTGCCGTGGCCCGCGGTGCGCACCACGGCAAGGTGGCCGTCCGCTGCCTGGCCGCCCGTGACGGGCAGGGCGTGCGGGACCATGCGCTGCGCGCCGGGCTGCTGCCCGCGCTTCGGCGCTTCCTCCCCGACGGGCAGGCGCCGGCCACGGGATGAGGAAGCGGCCACGTTTCTGCTTCCCGCACGCCGATCTCGATCGGCTGATCTCTGAACTCAGAATGTCAAAGACCGAAACCCGCGCATCTGTCCAGCGCCGCGTCGAACTAGGGTCCCTGGTGCGGGCGGGTCTGCTCCCGGCGGTCGCGCGAGGTGCGCTGCCGGCGCGAGGCTCGCACGCGTGGCCGGCGGTCGTCCTCAGTCCGGGCGGGCGTCCCCTTCAGCCGCCGCTCAAGGAGCCGGCAGCCGTAACGGGCATCGCCTTGCCTGACCTCGCGGCGCCTGTCATCGACCAGTACTCCACCATCTGTGGGAGTAGGCGGGGAACGGCCAATTCAGAGGTGTATCTCCACCCGGGTGCCCCGATCGGTGACGGTCAGCCGGGCGTCCTTGGCGGACCTGGGCCCTCCCCCCGGCGGTACTACACAAGGCGCTCCAGAACCCCGGGGCGCTACTCGCTCGCGCATCCAGGGACTATGGCTTACATGATGAGATCCCATCTCTGGAGCTATGACAGTACGAAACTGGCCTGGCTGCAAGCGGGGCTGGCCCCGTCCGGCGGCAATGCGGGCTGTTCGGTCGCTGAACTGCTACCGGGCGGCTTCGATGCCTACGTACGGATCTTCCATCAGTTCGAGGCACCGGACGGTTCCGGCCTGACACAGTCCTGGTGGTCCCGGGCCGCAGACAGCGGGGAATCCTTCCACGCCGAACTGACTCACTACTCACTGCTGGACGCGCCAAAGCCGGTATGGCTGGCCAGGACCGGTGAGCCCGACGACCGCACCCGCCGGGCGCTGGTCCGGGTCCTGACCGCCACCACGGGCGACGAGCCTGTCTTCTTCGCTTACGACCTGGAGGCCCTACTGAACGGCGAGGAGCAGCCGCTCATCCGTACCGCTCCCCTGCCCGAGCTGGAAACACTCCGGAAGATGGTCGAGGAAGAGCACACTGCAATGGACGGTCCGGAATTCTGGTGGCCACACGACCGCAGTTGGGTAGTCACCAGCGACCACGATCTCACCTCCACCTACGTCGGCTGCTCGCAGGAAACAGCCGAACGCATCCTGAGTGACGACGAGATCGAAGCACTGTCGGTCACTCCGCATACCCGAGTGGTCTGATCCCTCATTACCCGCTTCGTGGCCCCGCACAATGGGGCACATATTCTCACCGCATATGGAGAGCGATGTCCGTCTATGAGTACCTGCCTTGGGAGTTAGCACGTCTCGATGTGCAGCGGAAGGCTGCCGGGGTCGACCTGGGCTGAGTGCGGGAGCAAGTCCGACTCGCGCAGGAGCACGAGGAGCAGTCGCGCAGCGAGCCAGCTCAACCAACCAGCCTTGGTGAGCTCGCGATAGCGGTGTGGCACTGTCACGAATGGGAGAGGATCGCCCATGTGATGGCGAAGCAGCGGATGCCCGTCTACGAGCCCGCGCGGGACAGACGTGTGGCACGCCGGGAAGAGATACGTCTGCAGCGCCTATCCTGCCAGCTTACGGAAGCCGGCCAGGCCGGTGGAGATACCGCTGCCGTCGTACGCGAGCGCGTCTACCGGATCGTGGCCCAGCGGGACGGTGGAGCGCACAGCGGCACCCTGGCGGTCACCGTCCACCTGATGGCCTCCTCGATCAGTGAGGCCGCATGGCGGGCCTCGGTGATCTGGGGACGGCGGGGTGGCCTCTACGAACGAGGCCGATATCAGATCGTGCGGGTCGATCAGGTACTTCCCGAGCCGGGGGAACTCTTTTGAGCAGGGCGGTGATCGTACACAGGGCTCACCGAACGGATGGTCGCTGCCGTGTCGTCCCCATAACGCCATGACAGTCGCCGGTACTCGTCCCGGCCAGCTCTCCCTTAGCCAGGCGCCTGCCCTACTCGTCGAGGCAGCCCGCCAGGGAACGCGCGCACCCCAGTCCTGCATGTAAGGGCGGGAGCCTCAAGGACCTGCCCGCGGCTCTCGGAGACCTGGCGCGCAGTCTGGTCGTTCAGGCGCTGCCACCGACCCGCGCCCGCGTCCCCGCTGCCGCTGCGGGCACCCGCTGCTTGGGGGCTCCTGTCTCGACGCTGGTCATTCACCGTAGGGGCGCAGCAACTGCGCCCGGACGCCACGCTCATTGAGCCGGCACTCCAGGTCCGCTCCGCGGAAGTCGACGTCGGGGTCAACCAATATTGATCCGTGTGTCCGCCGCGATGCGCGCAACAGACTCTCTGACCGCCTCCAGCGCAGCTACTCGTTCCTGATCAGCCATGCGGGCCGGCCCATACGTGACCACAGGGTCAAGGACCTGGAAACCGACGAACTCCAGCATCCCGCGGTGGATGTGGAACAAGAAGTCGTCCATCGGGCCGAAGGCGCCGCCCGGCTGGAAGGACTCACTCGGCCCACCGGTGCGGTCGGGCCCTCTCGGTCGCTCCGTTACTGAGGTTGCAGGCGTGGTGTCATCAGGTGTGGAGGTTGCTTGCGGTGAGGCAGCCGTCGATGAGGCCGCTGCGGTACTGGAGCCGGCGGAGGCCGTGCCGCAGGGGGCGGAGGAAGTGGTCGGGGTCGGTAAGGGCGGTGCCGGCCTGGTTGCTGCGCCGCAGCAGTGGCCAGTTGCCTTCGACGGGGTAGAGGCCGGGTGCGCAGGGCGGTAGGTGGAAAGACCGTTAGCCAGTCGTGGGTGGCGACGAAGTCGCGCATGCCGACCGCGCGGTGGGTGTGCAGGTTGTCCCGGACGGGCGATCCGGCCACCCGCACCTGCTCTCCAACCCCAGCAGGTCAGCAACTGAATCACGCGGGATCCCAGCATCTGTGTGCCGGGGAGGAACACCGGCTCAGCGCAGCGTTTTTGCGTCGCCCGGAGCTGGCGGCAGCCTGCAGTCACATGCACGCCTTCGCACGGATGATCTGTGACCTCCGGGAAGACGACCTCACCGCATGGATGGACGCTGTTCGTCCCGATGACCTGCCTGCTTTCCACGCTTTCGCCGATGGACTGCAGCGCGACCACGACGCCGTCACCGCTGGAGCCGGTCGAACTCGGACGGACACGCGGGGACGTCGCCTTGCAGGCCGAGCGCGGTGAACATCTCGCACACCGTCCTGGAATGCGCCCCTGCCCGGCTCCAGAGTGGGCTTTTGGCCATTCCCGTGTTTTCCGTGAGGAAAGGGTTCAGGGAAGGCATTATGGTGACCATCTTTCGGTGAAGGGATCGGCATCGTGGGGGACAGCCGACTGGGACTCGTGATGGTCCACGGGATCATGTCCGGGCCGAAGGTGTGGGAGCCGTTACGCAAACTGATCGCTGCGGACCGGGATCTCGGGTTCGTCGAAACGCTGACGTTCGAGTACGCGACCGGTCTGCTGTCGGTCAATCCGCTGCGGGTCTTCCCGTCGATCGACACGGTCGCCGACAGCCTCAAGGAGTACCTGGTCACGGAAGCCGGCGCGTTCGACCAGCTTTTCCTGGTCACCCACAGCCAAGGTGGGCTGGTCGCCCAGCGCTATCTGGCCCGTATGCTCCATGACGGCAGAGGCAGCGAACTCGCCCGGATCCAGCGGCTGGTCATGCTTGCCTGCCCGAGCAACGGCTCCGAACTGCTGCTTTCCCTGCGGCGGGGTGCACTAGGCGTGCGCCATCCGCAGGAGAAGGATCTCCGCCCGCTGAATGACCAGGTCAGCGCGACCCTGCGCACGATCGTGCGTGATGTCGTGCACGCCACCGCGGTCACCGACCGAACCTGTCCCATTCCGGTGTCGGTCTACGCGGGTGAGAGCGATGGCGTGGTGTCCCGCGCCTCAGCACAGTCCGTCTTCCCGGACAGTTCCGCCCTGCCGGGCGACCACTCGAGCATCCTCAAGGCCGATACGCCCCAGCATCGGACGTTTACCGCCCTCCGCCGCCTCACCCTCGCCACACGCAGCGAGCCGTATGTGCCCGAGCCCGAACCGGCGGCGGAGCCTTTAACTCTTACCTCGGCCACTGCCACGGCCACGGCTACGGCTACGGCTACGGCTACGGCTACGGCTACGGAAGAACCTTCCGGGAGGCGGCGCCGGGTGATCGCGACCGCCTTGGCCGTCGCCCTGGCCGTCGCCGCCTCAATCCTGCACTTCGCCCCGATGCCATGGAAATCGAGCGACAACTCAGCCGCCACGGACCCCAAACAGCCTGCCGCAGGCACCGGTTCGAGCCCTCCGAACCCGATGCAGAAGGACAGCGGCGCGATCCCACCCGCGGAATTTCCGCCAACGAACCGGTTCTGGTTGGTCGACGTCAACAAGGACAAGAAGGCCGAATATTTCACGGTCAGCAAAGACCAGAGCTTCGAGTTCTGGTGGAACGGCGGCGTCAAGGCGAACCGCTTGCGTTCTGATGGGAAGGGACGGAACTCGTACGCCCCCGCGCCCGGCGCGGACGGCGCCGCCTTGCGCTTCGGCGACATCGACGGTGACGGCTGGCCCGACTGCATGGTGGTCGACCAGACCGGTGGGGTGACCGTCCACACCTGGATCGAAAAGAATCCGGCTGGCACCCGTATGTGCATGGACCGGTTCGACGGCGAGGCGAACGTCCCCTTGAGCGATACCGCCGACCGTGTACCGGACCTCAAGGAGATCCAGTTCGCCGACATCGATGGAGACGGGCGCGTCGATTACCTGTGGATCGAACCGAGCAGCAAGGTAACCGTCTGGTTCAACCGGGGCCGCATGGACGGGGGCGGCCAAAAGCGTCTGAAATGGTCCCCTCCCACGAGGATCGGTAAGCACACCTTCGACCGTCAAATAAGACTTGCCGACCTCGACGGAAACGGGCGTGCCGACCAGATCCTCATCACCCCTCAGGGCGGCGCACGGGCCTGGCTCAACCGAAGCGGCGCGGAAGCGGGCATCGACTCCGACGACATCTGCCAGATCGTGCCGGACAGCTATGCCCCTCCGGAGGAGATTCAGTTCGCCGATGCTGACGGAGACGGAAAGGCCGAATTTTTGCACGTTGATAAGACGGGTGCGGTCCACGTCCGGTATCCCGACCTGGACGGGAACTGCTAAGCCCATCTTCCAGCGGGCCTTGCCCAAAGCAGATAGCGTGCCGCCCACGGAGCACCAGAATCGGGCATCTGCCCCGGTGAGCAGAAACATCGCCGACTGAGCGTGGCCGTTGTGCCAACGACGCCCCGGCCCCGTACCGCCTCATTTAACGACTCCAGGAATCCGATCGCCGGCGCGGGCCGGCGCCCACCGCAAAGGGATGGACGATGCCGAGGAGCAGCCCTGCGTAGGCAGTTGAGCAACACCGCGCCGTTGCTCCGGGGACGAGGTGAGAGCTTTCGCACGCACCGGAGTGGCGCCGCCGAGCACTGCCTCTGTCCGGCAGGCGGCAGCGGTGAGGACTGCGGTCTTCAGGCGGGCCATCTCCAGGTAAGGGTTAACCGTTGTCTCCAAGGGAACGCGTAGCGGACGTAGTCGGGGAAGCCGCTGGTGTTGTTGAGCAGCATCCCGACCGTGATCTTCCTGTCACGTTCTCCCGGCACCAGTTGCGGCAGATAGTCGCCGATCGGAGCCTCCAGTCGCATCCGGCCTTGCTCGACCTGCTGCATGACTGCGGCGGCGGTGAAGGTCCTGGTGATGCTGCCGACGCGCTGGCGCATGTCGGGCGTAACGGGACGGCCGGCCTTGACATCGGCGACCCCGGGGGAGCCGCGCCATGTCCGGCCGGCATCGCGCACCTCGACGAACACCCCCGGCACGCCGGCGCGGTGGACACCCTCCATGGCGGACTCCAGCTCTACGCGCTCGTCCCGGTCGCCGGGCTCGTGCCGGCGACCAGGACGGCCCTTGTCCCGTCGGGCGCGGGAGCTGCCGCCACCGTGCCCGCGCCGGCACCCAGGGCGGCCACGCTCCCGCATGTGGCCAGTCGGATTCTCAAGACATCTTTCCCCTCATGGTCAGTGAGTGGGTCGAAGACTCTCCCCGTGCTGGCCGGCATCCACGGCTCACTTGGCCAGCGCGCGGCGTAGAGCGGCGCCGAGTTCGGCGATCTGGCGCTGCGAGACATCGGCGGACAGGATCGCCTGCGATCCGTGGAAGGTGCCGGGCCACTGGTGGAGCTCGACCGACACGCCCGCCTGCAGCAGGCGCAGCGCGTAGGCGATGCCCTCGTCGCGGTTCGGGCAGAACTCGGCGGTGGCGATGTAGGCCGGGGGCAGTCCGGACAGGTCGGCGGCCCGCGCGGGGGCGGCGTACGGTGTGGCGGGCTGAGAGCCCAGGTAGTGCCGCCACGCTGCGGCGAGCTTGTCGCGGTTGAACCAGGGCGTGTCGGTGAAGTTCCGCGCCGACCACGTCTCCTGCCGGTCGTCCAGGCCCGGCTGATTGAGCAGTTGGAAATGGATCGCCGGTCCCCGCTCGTCGCGCGACCGCAGGGCCGCCGCGGCCGCGATGTTCGCGCCGACGCTGTGTCCTGCGACCGCGATCCGCGCCGGGTCGATGCCGAGTTCGTCCGCGTGCTCGGCCGTCCAGGCCAAGACGGCATAGGCGTCGTCGAGGGCGGCCGGAAACGGGTGCTCGGGCGCCAGACGGTAGCCCACCGAGATCACCGTCGCCCCGGAGAGGTCCGCGATCCGGGCGGCCCAGGGGTGCTCGGTGTCCAGGTCGCCGAAGACTCCGCCGCCGCCGTGCAGCCAGACGACGGCGCCTTGCGCCTGGTGCGGGCGGTAGACCCGCACCGCCACGTCCGGGTCGGCGGGCACCGTGCGGTCTTCGACCTCCATGTTCGAGGTGTCCGGTGCCGGCGCCGCGGCGGCACGCTCGGAGAAGTTCTTGCGCGAGGTGACCGGGTCGTTCATGTCGAGTTGCGGGAGGAAAGGGATGAATGCTTCGAGTTCGGGATCCATGACGACCATCCTCACGGCCGTCACCCGGCGGGTCATCCGCCATCCGTCGCGCATCCCACCGCGATCCCGCGCCGATCGGCGCAGCCCTGTCCTTCTATCCTCCTGCCATGGAAGCACTGGCCGTCCGGCTGTCGGGACTGGATCCGTACGTCGACGGCGCGATGCGCATCGTCGCGTTCTACGACACGCTGATGCGCCGGCGGGTGGATCTTCCGGCGCTCGCCCGGGCCTCGGCGGGCCTGGCCGAGTGTGTGGCAGGGATCCGACTCCACGGCACGGGGCGGGTGACCCGTGTCTCGCCCGACGGCAGGCACGCGTCCGCCCCGCCGGCACCCTCGTCCACCACAGTGCCGATCCTTCTGGACGAGGAGGAGATCGGCATGGTGTGGCTGGAACGCCCCGGCCCGCCGAATCCTCTCGACGAAGTGCTCCTCGAACGGCTCGCCATCGCCGCCGCGGCCGTCGCCGAGCAGTACGGCCCGGCCCGCACCACCATGGCCGACCCCGCCCTCGTCGAACTGGCGATCAGCACCGACAGCGACGAGGCATCCCAGGCCCGGGCGCTACGGCTGCTGGGTTTCGCCGCCGACATCCCGGTCCACGTCGTCGCCGTACGGTCCCAGCTCCCGCTCGACCAGCTCGGTGAGCTGTTGTGCCCGGCCCGCCCGGTGAAGGCAGCACGTCTAGCCGACGTGGGCGTCATCCTGACCACCGCCGTCGACCCGGCCCGGTTTCCGGCAGGCGTACGTGCGGGCATCGGCGCCGCGGAAAGCCCCGACCGATCCTGGCGGCAAGCCCGCACCGCCCTCCGCTTCACCGGCCCCCGCGAACCGGTCGTCCGCTACGCCGACCTGGGCGCGCTGGCGCTCCTGGCCGAGATCCCCAAGGACGCCTCGCGCGAGAACGCCGATGTAGCCGGCATCGCCCGGCTCTCCGGCAACCCGGAAGAGATGGAGACGCTGGAAGCCTACTGCGCCACCGGATCCCTGCGCCGGGCCGCCGACCTCCTCCACCTGCACCACAGCAGCGTCGCCCGCCGGCTCGAACAGATCGCGAAGTCCCTGGGGATCGAACTCACTGAACCCACTGGACTGATGCGGGTCAGGCTCGCCCTCACCGCGTGGCGGCTACTCGACGGCTGAGGAGACCCTGCCCCCTTACCCGAGGGCCCACACAGGGTGGTGCGTGCGACGCCGATGAGGGGGTTCGGGGGCGGGGCGTTCTCTCAGCACGTGTCCGGTACCGCCTGTAGCCGAGCACTGAAACCTTGTGCCGCAGCGTCGAAGCAGCTGAGCAACCTGCTGTCTGTGTCATGCATGGTGCAGAGTCCGGCTGTTGCGTGCTGCCGCTTCCGGCGGGGGTCGGACCTCGACCCGCTTCTGTGCGCCCTGCTCCGAAGCCGGGAGGGCAGATTTCGGAGCTCGCGTCGTCGCCGCCATGGTGAACGCCGTGCCCGCCTTGGCCGCCCGTTCGCCCTGGCCGACGGCGGGATGTGCGTCATCTTGGCCTGATCCCAGGCCCACGCTACGGGCTGCGCGCGGGCCGCCTGGGGCCGGACCGCGCCGCACACATGGCCCGGCACAAGCAGTGGGGAGAAGGGTCGTACCCGGGCGGCCGTGGTATCCGGCCGCCCGGGGGCGGGGCTACTTGGGCGCGTCGACGCCGGCGGCCTTGGCGATGTCGTCGAGGACGCGGTTGGCTGCCTGGATGCCGATGCCGGACATCCACGTCTCGTCCGGCACCTGGACGACCTTGTCGTTCTTGACGGCTTCGAGGCCCTTCCAGAGCGGGTTCTCCTGGACGGCGCCCTGCTGGGTCTTCTTCGGGTCGTCGGCGACGGTCACGAACACCAGGTCGGCGTCGGCCTTGTCGATCTGCTCCGGGGAGACCTCGAGCATGGGCTCGTCGACGTCCTGCGACTCGGGGCGGCGCAGGCCGATGTCGGACAGGACGATGCCGCTGAACGACTGCTTCTGGTAGAGGCGGGTGGGGCCGGCGACGAATCGGACCACGGAGGCGGTCGGCATCGTGCCGTCGTTCTTCTTCTTGATCTCCTCGCCCAGGGCCTTGGCGCGCTTCTCGTACGCGTCCATGGCCGTGGCGGCCTCCTTCTCCAGGCCCAGCGCCTTGGCGTGGACCTTGAGGTTGTCCTTCCAGGGAGCGCCGGTGGTCTCGGTGAAGACGGTGGGGGCGATGCCCTTGAGCTTGTCGTAGACCTTGGCGTGGCGGACCTTGGAGGACAGGATCAGGTCCGGCTTGAGCGACATGATGCGCTCGATGTTGGGCTCCGCCATGGGGCCCACGTCCTTGGTGTCCTTGATCTTGTCGCCGAGGTAGGCGGGGAAGCCGCCCTCGGTCTTCATGTGGGGGGAGACCGCGCCGACCGGCTTGATGCCGAGCATGGTGACGTCGTCCAGCTCGCCGGTGTCGAGGACGACCACGCGTCGGGGCTTCTTCTTGATTTCGGTGGTGCCCATGGCGTGGGTGATCGAGCGCGGGAAGCCGTCGGCGGAGGCGGCGGGCTTGGACTCGTCGTCCTTCTCGCCGTCGCCGCCGCAGGCAGCGAGTGCGGAGCCGCTGATGATCACAGCGAGCAGGGCTGCGGACACCCTGCGCATTCTCTTCGGGGTGGGCCGGAGCACGGTCATGGTGGGGTTCCCTATTCGAGCGGTCGGAGGGGGTGGAGGTCAGGAGGCGGTGGAGTGGGGGCGTTTGCGCGAGCGGTCGCGCGGGACGACCAGGGGGGTGCCGGTTTCGGGATCGGGGACGACCCGGCACGGAACCCGGAACACCTCCTCCACGAGTTCGGCGGTGAGGACGTCCGCCGGGGACCCGGCCGCGGCCGGGCGGCCGTCACGCATGACGACCAGGTGGTCGGCGTAGCGGGCGGCCTGGCCGAGGTCGTGCAGGACCATGACGACGGTCCGGCCGGCCTCGGTGTTGAGCTCCCCGACCAGATCCAGCACGTCGAGCTGGTGGCGCAGGTCAAGGAAGGTGGTGGGCTCGTCCAGGAGCAGCAGCGGGGTGTCCTGGGCGAGGGCGAGGGCGATCCAGGCGCGCTGGCGCTGGCCGCCGGAGAGTTCGTCGACGGCCCTGTCGCGCAGGGGCTCGGTGCCGGTGCGCGCGAGCGCCTCCTCCACCGCGGTCTGGTCGGCGGCGGACCAGGGGGTGAGCATCCGCTGGTGCGGATAGCGGCCGAGGCGTACGAGCGCCTCGACGGTGATGCCCTCCGGGGCGACGGTCTGCTGCGGGAGCAGGCCCATGCGGCGCGCGAGGGCGCGGGCCGACATCCGGTGGATGCCGGCGCCGTCGAGGGTGACGGTGCCGGCGGTGGGGGTCAGCAGCCGGGCCATGCCACGCAGCAGGGTGGACTTGCCGCAGGCGTTGGGGCCGACGACGGCGGTGACGGCCCCGCCGGGGAGTGTCAGGTCGACGCCGTCGACGATGACGGTGTTCCCGTAGCCGAGCGTCAGGCCCTGGGCCGCGAGCTGGTCGGCGTTCGTCGCGCTCATCGGGTGGCACTCCCAGCGTGGGGCTTTATTTGACGCAGCATCAGTACGAGTAGCCAGGGCGCCCCGAGCGTGGCGGTGACGACGCCGACGGGCAGCCCGTGGACGGGCAGGAGGTACAGGACGACGAGGTCGGCGCCCAGCAGCAGGACGGCTCCGGCCAGCGCGGTCAGCGCGAGAGTGCCGGTGGTGGGCGGTCCGGCGAGGAACCGCACGATGTGCGGTACGGCGAGGGCGACGAAGCCGACGGGGCCGGTGAGGGCGGCGGCGACGGAGGCGAGCACGACGGCGAGGAGCAGCAGCTGCAGCCGGGCCGTGGTGGGGGGCAGGCCGAGGGAGCCGGCGCTGTCGTCACCGAGGTCGAGGACCGCGAGCCGGCGGTGGCCGACCAGGGCCAGAACGAGGCCGGCGAGGATCACTCCTCCCCCGGCCTGGACCTCGGTCCAGGTCCGTCCGTACACCGATCCGGTGGTCCACTGGAGGGCGGAGGAGGCGAGTTCGGCGGGGAAGCGGACGATGAGGAGGTTCACCGCTGCGGCGAGGCCGGACTGCACGGCGAGGCCGACGAGGACGAGCCGGGAGACGGTGAATCCGCCCCGCCAGGCCAGCAGTCCGAGCAGACCGGCGGCGAGCAGGCCGCCGCCGAGCGCGGCGGGCGAGATCAGCGAGGCCGGCGCGCCCGAGGCGATGACGGCGATCGCGCCCAGCGAGGCGCCGCCGGTCACCCCGACCACGTCCGGCGAGGCGAGCGGGTTGCGGGCGACGCGCTGCAGGAGCGCGCCGGCGACCCCCAGCCCCGCCCCGGCCACGACGGCGGAGAGGACGCGGGGGGCGCGCAGCTCCTGAACGAGCATCACGTTGCCGGCGTCGCCGAGGCCCACCAGGCCGCGCAGGGCGTCCACCGGCGGGATCGACACCTCGCCGGTGCCGAGGCCGATCGCCGTCAGCACCACGAGCACCGCCAGGGCGGCCGCGCTCAGCAGGGCGGTCCGCCGGCGCTGCCGGGCGAGCGCACCGCCGCCCGTCGCACGGGTCTTCGCATCGGTCACGACGGAGGTCATCGCGCCACCTTCCGGGCGAGGAAGGCCAGCAGGGGCGCACCGAGCAGGGCGGTCACGATGCCGACTTCCAGTTCGACGGGACGCAGCACGACGCGACCGAGGACGTCCGCGGTGAGCAGCAGCAGCGGGCCCGCGATCAGGCAGCCGGGGATGAGCCAGCGGTGGTCGGCGCCGACGAGTTTGCGGACGAGGTGGGGGGCGGCGAGGCCCACGAAGGAGAGCGGGCCCGCGACCGCTACGGAGGAGGCGGCGAGCAGGATCACGGAGATCCCGCCGACGGCGCGCACCCTGGCGACCGGGACGCCGAGCGCCTGGGCGGTCTCGTCGCCGAGGGCGAGGGCGTTGAGCGCGGGCGTGACGGCCAGGGCCAGGACGAGGCCGACGAGCAGGGGGGCGAGGACGGGCAGCAGAATGTCGGCCTGCCGCCCGGTGAGCGAGCCCGCCAGCCAGAAGCGGGCCTCATCCAGGGTGCGGTGGCTGGTGAGCATCACCGCGGAGGTCCAGGAGATGAGCACGGCGTCCAGCACGGTGCCGCCGAGCGCCAGGCGTACGGGGTCCAGGTCGCCGGCGCGGCGGGCGAGGGCGAGGACGGCGAGGGTGGCCAGTGCCGCACCGGCGAAGGCGAAGGGCAGGTACTGGGCGGGGTGGTTGAGATGCAGCGCGTAGCTGGCGACGACCACGGCGAAGCCGGCTCCGTGGTTGATGCCGAGCGTTGCGGGTGAGGCGAGCGGGTTGCGGGTGATGCCCTGGGCGACGGCACCCGCGACGCCGAGGGCAGCGCCGACGACGATGCCGATCAGCGTGCGCGGCACCCGCAGCCCGGTGACGACGAGCCCGTCCGGGCTCTGGTCGCCGTCGGTCAGGGCCCGCCACACCGTGCCGAGGGGCACCGAGCGGGAGCCCGCCGCGAGGCTGAGTGCCACGCAGACGGCGAGCAGGACGGCTCCACCGGTGAGGAGGAGTGCTCTGCGTGCCGCCATGGGTCGCCCGGCGGCGGGCCGGGGCGGCCGGATGGGCCGGGCGTCGGTCGCGTTCACGGGGCGAACCTTAGGTTAGGTAAACCTAAACATGTCAATTCCTGGTGGACGCATGCCGCCAATGCCCGCATTTCTTTGAGAATGGACAATGCCCTGGCCACCGAGGCGCCGACAGAGCGAACGGCACTCCGCGCGCAGTTCGCCCGCACGCGCCGTGAGAGCAGCCATGTCCGCTCCGATCATCCGCCGGACAGCCGATTCGGCCGTCCTTCCTCTACGATGCGGTCCGCGATCCCGTTCGCCAAGAGGCCGGCGGAGCGCACGCCTTGACGGCCGGCCGCCGGCGCCCGCATCGCAGGGCAAGCCGGACGGGCGGCCCCTCGCCGGGGAACGTCCGCGGCGACCCCCCGTGGCGGACGGCAGCCGGACCGGCCGGCGAACTCGCGTGGAAACGCTGCCCCCTGGCCCGAGGCCGGACACCGCCCTCACCACGAGCCGTGACCGCGCGCCCCGGTATCACCGCGGCGCGCGGGTCGGCAGTGCGGCGTCCCCCTCCCCCGGCGGGGCCTTCTTACCCCTCCCACCTGGCGCGGAAGCATTCCGTCACATAGGGCATCACGATCTCGTCTGTACCCGCGAGTGCCGGATGAGTGTCCAGGAGCGACCGCACCTCGGCGAGAAGTGCCGACTGCTGCGCCTCCGGCAGCGTAATGAAGCGACTGCGTGACACGACGAGATCCACCAGCATGTCGTGGGTGAGACGGTAGTTCCACTCTGCGGTGTGTCGCTCGACGAGGCCGAAGAAGGACTCAGCGGCCGCAACGCCGTCCTCGACTTCGTCGACCCGGCCGGCTCCGGCGGAAGGCTCGCTCCCGGGGCCTCCCACGATGCGCTCCAGCTCCACCAACCAGTCCACTCGCGCGTCACGGACGTTGCTCCACAACAGCCCGAGCTGCCCGCCCGGGGCAAGCACCCGTGCTACCTCAGGGAGGGCTTGCGCAGTGTTGACCCAGTGCCAGGCCTGCGCGACGAGGACGGCATCGAGACTGTCATCGTCGAGCGGTATCCGCTCGGCGGTCCCGGCGAGGGCCGGGACGTCCGGCAGCACGCGGGACAGTTGCTCGCGCATGCCGTCGGAAGGCTCCACGGCCACGACATCCAGGCCGCGCCTGTGCAGGTCGACCGTCAATTTACCGGTGCCGGCACCGAGATCGAGGATGCGTTGTGCCTGCGGCGGAAGCAGCCAGTCGATGGCTTCAGCAGGATACGGAGGGCGCCCGCGATCGTAGGCAGCAGCAGCCGTACCGAACGAACCTGCCCTGGCTGTCTGGGTATTGATTTTCATGGCGCCACCCTATGCACAGCGAATGAATGCTGTGAAGTTCCCGCTTCTCATCTGCTGATCATTCGCACGAGAAAGCGCGTGAGCGGCAGAGCCGTGTACAGCGTGAGTCCGATTACCCACGAGTGACCCGCCTCTGGTCGCCTGGTATACCTATGGTCACTCAGCGGTCTTTTTGCTTCCGTGCGAGGTCCGATCCATTTGTTCAGCCGGTTCCTGCCGGTTGTTCGACCGGATCTGCCACCGGAATTGGCCGCCACGGCCATTGAGGCAACTGCGCTCTCCCGCCGTCTCACTTATTGAGATTCCAGACGGGCTGGCTTCTTTCTGCCATGGCTTCTCGTCGACTCCGGAATTCGTCGACGCATGTCCGGAAGCCTCACTAGCTTTTCCGGGGCCGAGCAGTTCCGTTCGGTGAATGCGTGTCCGGAGGTTCGCTGCGGTTCCGCGCCCTCCGTCGCCTCGGCCGCGGCTGAGACGTCGGTAACCAACGTGAACACGGCAGTACAGCCCGCGGGCCTACGGGAGGAAGCAGTGACAACCAGCACAGACGTCGGCACGCTCACCGAGCTCTTCAGTCGCTCGGTGCAGCTCCACCCCGACCGGGTCGCCGTCAGCGACGGCCGGCGGTCGCTCACCTATGGGGAGCTGGACAAGGAATCCGACGCGGTCAGCGCCTTGCTGCGCAGTCACGGTGTCGATACGGAGGACCGGGTCGGCGTCTACCTCCACCGGTCCGTCGAACTTCTCGTAGCCGTGCTCGGGATCCTCAAGGCAGGTGGCGCCTACGTGGCGGTGGACACCCGCTATCCGGAGGCGCGCCGCCATCTGATGCTCGGCAGGAGCGGCGCCAAGGTCATCCTCACCGAGGAGGGCTGGGAGAACCGGATCGGCGAGATCTCCGCGAAAGTCGTCGCCGTCAGCGACCGGTCGGAGTTCGAAGGACGGCGCGACGAGGGCGTCGTCGCACCGCAGAACGCGGCCAGTGTGCTGTTCACTTCGGGGTCCTCCGGCGAGCCGAAGGCGATCGTCCTGGAGCACCGCAACATCGTCTCCTTCGCCTGCAACCCGGGCATGCCCGTCCTCCGGCCGGAGGACCGGACAGGACAGGTCTCCAGCGTCTCCTTCGACGCCTTCCACTTCGAGATGTGGACCACCTTGGCGGCCGGCGCCCGGACCGTCGTCCTGCCCACGGTGCCGGAACTGCTCGCCGCCGGCTTCCCACGGCAGATGAAGAAATACGGCATCACCGCGATGGTCGTTCCGACCATGGTCGTCAACCATGTCGTGCACGAGGACCGGGACGCCTTCGCCTCGCTGCGGGTACTGGGTGCGGGCGGTGACGTTCTCCTGCCGTCCGCCTGCCGCTCGCTGCTCAGCGGCAGGTTCTCCGGCAGCCTCTACAACTGCTACGGCCCCGCGGAGATCACCACCGGGTGCACCGCACACCTGGTGACCCGGGAGGACGCCGAGTCCGACGTCATCCCGATCGGTCATCCCATCGCGGGTGCGACGGTCCGGATCCTCGACGCCGGGCTCCGGCCGGTCGCCCCGGGCGAGATCGGCGAGCTGTTCGTCGGTGGTCCCGGCGTGGCCCGCGGCTACCAGGACCGCGACGACCTCACCCGGGAGCGCTTTCTCGACGTGCCCGCCGAGGACGGCACCGTTCTTCGCATGTACCGAACGGGCGACCTGGCCCGGCAGCGGGAGGACGGGGTCCTGGTCTTCGTCGGCCGCGCCGACGACCAGGTGAAGATCCGCGGCTACCGCGTCGAGCCCGGCGAGGTCGAGCGCGGGCTGCGCCGCTACCCGGAGGTCCAGGAGGCCGTGGTACTCACCGACGGCGAGGGCAACGACCGCAGGCTGGTGGCCTTCGTGGTCCTCGACGGCTCCCTGGACGTCAAGGAGCTGCGCGCCCGCACCGAACGAGACCTGCCCGACTTCATGGTGCCCAGCCGGTTCATCCTGCAGAACGAGATTCCGGCTACCGTGAACGGCAAGCGCGACCTGGACGCGCTGCGCGAGGTGCTCGCCGCCCAGCAGACCCGCGCGGCGGCCTACTCCGAGCCGCAGAACGAGACCGAGCGTTACCTGGCCCGGCTCTGGGAGGACCTGCTGAACGTCGAGCAGGCCGGCCGGGACGAGGACTTCTTCGGCCTGGGAGGCCATTCGCTCCTGGCGTTCCGCATGCACCACCGCATCAATCGCGAGCTGGACGCCCGGCTGCCCTTCCCCACCCTGTTGGACAACACCCGGCTGAAGGATCTGGCAGCGGCCATCGACGCCTCGCGCTCTCAGGTGCCCGGTCGATGACCGCTCCGGGGCCACCCACCGACCCGGCTCGCCGGTGTCCTGCGGGCACGCCCGCGGTGTAGCCCGCGCAGAGCTGTACGAGCACGGTCGCAGCCGCCCGCCCGTCCCCTTCCGTCCCCGGCTCGCCCCGCCCCTCCCGTCCCGCGTCCAGAACACGGTGATCTCCCCCATGCACCCTTCGTCGTCCCCCAGTGCCCCGCCGAGCCGTCCGGACCCCTGTGACCCCTATGTCCACGGTGAGCGCATCGAGCAGGTGGTGGCTCACCATGCCCGGCTGCGGCCCGCGGACATCGCCGTACAACAGGGTCACGACCTGCTCACCTACGGCGAGTTGGCGCGGCGCGCGGACTCCGTCGCCGCAGCCCTGCGCGAGCGCGGCGTGAGCGCGGGCGGGCGGGTCGCCGTGCGCATGGCGCGCTCCCCCGAGCTGGTGGTCGCCCTGCTGGGGGTGCTGCGCGCCGGTGCAGCCTACGTCGCCACCGATCCGGAGTGGCCCCACGCCCGTGTGCTGGACACGGTGCGGGGAACGGGAACGGAGCTGTTCATCACGGAAGAGCCCGTTCCCGGCGTGGACAAGGAGATTCCCGCGGTGCCCCTCGGCACCCTGCTCATGGGTGATCCGGCCGCGGCACCCCCGCCGGAGCTCGACGGTACCCGTACCGCCAGCATCTTCTACACCTCGGGCTCCACGGGCAGGCCCAAGGGCGTACTCTCCCCGCACCGGGGCACTCTGCGCACCTTGGTCAACTGCCCTTCCATCCCGCTGGATTCCGGCTCCGTCTTCCTCCAGGCGGCGCCCCTGCCCTGGGACGCCCTGTCGCTGGAGCTGTGGGCACCGCTTCTCAACGGCGGCCGCAGTGTCCTGCTGGAGGCGGGCTCGGCGACGCTGGACGCCGAGCAGCTGGAGCGGGTCGTACGCCTCGGCGTCAACAGTCTGTGGCTGACCAGTTCGCTGTTCGGCGTGCTGGCCGAGGAACGGCCGGACCTCTTCGGCCGGCTGCGACTGCTGCTCGTCGGCGGCGAACGGGTGCCCGTCGCCGCCGCCCGGCGAGTGCTCCGCCGTTTCCCGGAGCTGCACATGGTCAACGGTTACGGGCCCGCCGAAGCGACCATCTTCGCCACCCACCACATCATCCGCCCCGAGGACGTGGCCGAGGACAGCGCCGAGATCCCCATCGGTACCCCGCTGCCGCGCACCGCGGTCGCGCTGCTGGATCCCGGCGGCCGGCTCGTCCCCGACGGCGAGCCGGGTGAAGGGGAACTGGCGATCGGCGGCGACGGCGTCGCGCTGGGGTACGCGGACAACCCCGAGGAGACCGAGCGCCGCTTCTTCCACGCCGACGGCACCCGCTACTACCGCACGGGCGACCTGGCCGTGCGCGACGCGGAAGGTCTGCTGCGGTACCGGGGCCGGATCGACCATCAGTTCAAGATCCGGGGGGTACGGATCGAAGCGGGCGAGGTCGAGTCCGTGCTGGAGTCGCACCCGGAGATCACGGCGGTCTGCGCGCTGCCCGTGGAGACCGCCCCGGGCCGCAGGGCACTGGCTGCGGCATACGCCACCACGCACGGACAGCCGCTGGACGCGGCGGAGTTGCGCGCCTTCGCCGCACGGCACCTGCTGGATGCCATGGTGCCGACCGTGCTCCCCCACCTGGACCGGCTTCCGCTGACGGGCAACGGCAAGACCGATCGCACGGCGGTGGCGCGTTCGGCACAGCAGGTGCTCGGCCGCCTCGCAGTGCCGGAGCAGACCCCGCGGAAGGCGGACCCGCTGCTTGCCGAGGTGCGCGACCTGCTCGGCCTGCCCGCACTCGGCAGGCGGGACGACCTCGTGCTCGCAGGGGCGAACTCCCTCGACGTCATCCGGCTGGCGGCCCGGCTCGGCCACCGCCTGAACGCCGGGCTGACGGCCTCGGATGTCTACCGGCTGCGCACCCTCCAGGACATCGGCGCCCACTGCTCGACGGGAGCCGCGGTGCCTGCCGAGGTGCTTCCGCAGCCCGCGGGGAAGGAGGAGAGTGACGCTCCGCTCTCGCATGCCCAACAGCGCTTCTGGCTCGCCGAGATGAGCTCCCCGGGCGCCGCCGACAACATGATCGTGCTGGCCTACGCGCTGACAGGTCCGCTGGACGCGCAGGTGTTGGCCGAGGCGGTCCAGGACACCGTGCGCCTGCATCCTGGGCTGCGCACCACGTACCCCTGGGCCGGGGAAGCCCCTGTGCAGCGCGTCCTGCCCCTGGACGAGGCGGGCATCGGTATGGAACTGACCGCAGCCCCGGCAGATGCGACCGGGCTCGGGCTCCAGGAACTGGCGGAGGCGGTGACCGCCGACTGGTGGGACCGCCCGTTCTCCCTGGAGCACGAGGTGCCGCTGCGGGTCCGGCTGTGCCGGCTGGCCGCGGACCGGCATCTGTTGTGTGTCCAGGTACACCACATCGCCTTCGACGGCTGGTCGGAATCCGTGCTGGTGGCGGACCTGCAGGCCGCGTATCGGGCCCGGGCGGCCGGACCGCCGCCGGTGCGGCACGAGGAGCGGCTCGCGTACGGCAGGTACAGCGCCTGGGAGGAGACCCGGCTCGCCGAGTGGGCCGGGAACGACCTTCCCTTCTGGCAGGAAGAGCTGTGCCGAGCACCCCGCCCCTTCCTGCCCGCGCCCACGGGCGGCGGGGAAGCCCGCCGGCTGGAGACCGCGCTGCGGTTGGACGCCGAGACGGTCGGCAGACTGGCGAAGGTGTCGGCCCGGCACGGTGGCCCGCCGCTCACCGCACTGGTCGCCGGCGCCGCAAGGGCGATCGCCCGGACCTTCGCAACCGAAGACTTCGCTCTCGGCTCGGTCACGGCGGGCCGCTTCGACCCCGCTCTGGAGAACGTGATCGGCTATTTCGTCAACCCCTTCGGCATCCGCGTTTCCGCAGGCGGGGACGGGGACGTCGACTCGCTGGTAGGCCGGGTGGCGGACAGGGTCGTGGCAGGTCTCGCGCACACGCGCACGCCTTTCGACGAGCTGGTGCGCGAGCTGGCCCCGGACCGCGGCCGACACCCCTGGTTCCAGGCCTTCGCCGTCCTCCAGGCCGAGCCGCCGAGCGGCCGCCTGGGCGACGAGGTGACGATGGATCCGGTCCGGGTGCGGCCTCCGCGCACCGCCGTCGAACTGATGCTGGAAGCCGTCCCGGCAGCCGACGGATCGTGGCAACTGGTGATCCTGTGGCGGGAGGACGGCGTCGAGGACATCCACGTCCGCCGGCTCGCACAAGAGCTGCGCACGGCACTGACACAGATCTCGGACCTCGCCCGCCGGCCGTCCTGCACGAGTTCCTGAAAGGCCTCCCATGAGCTTCTCCCTCGCCCCGGCCGCCGTCGAACGCTGGCTGCGGCGCTTCCACGCCACACCACACCGGCCCTCCGCCCGTCTGGTCTGCCTTCCCCATGCGGGCGGCTCGGCCGGTTACTTCTTCCCTTTCTCCCAGGCCCTCGCCGGAGACCTCGACGTGCTGGCCGTGCAGTACCCCGGTCGCCTCGAACGGCACCACGAACCGCCCCTGACCGACATCGGGCAGCTGGCCGACCACGTCGTCGCCGCGCTGACGTCACCCGCCGCCTGCCCGGACGACCTCCCGCTGGCCCTGTTCGGACACAGCTTGGGCGCCCTGGTCGCCTATGAGGTCGCCAACCAGCTCCAGGACCGCGGCACTCCGGTGCAGGCGCTGTTCGTCTCCGGGCGGCGCGCCCCCTCGTGCCCCGACGACATCAAGCCTCTCCACGCCATGGACGACGAAGCCGTGGTCGCCGAGCTGAGAGAAATGGACGGCACTGAGGACGAGCTGCTCTCCGACCCGGACGTCCTCCGGATGGTCCTCCCTGCCGTCCGCGCCGACTACCGGGCCGTGGAGAGCTACCGTCACCGGCCCCGCCCACGGCTGACCTCACCCGTGGTGGCCCTGACCGGGGACAGCGACCCCCGGGTCAGCCTGGACCAGGCCGCCGCCTGGGCCGACCACACCACGGGCCCGCACGAGCTCCGTGTCTTCCCCGGCGGGCACTTCTACCTCTCGTCGCAGCCGCAGCAGTCCGCGGTCGTCGCCCTGCTGCGGGATCGAATGGTCACCGGGCGGGCCGACACGACGTCGCCCTGACCGGTCGACGACCCCGTTTTCCCCGAACTTTCCCCGAACGCGGACATCTCCGCGGGCAGCCATCGCCGCACCGGAATTCTCCCGCGCGCACTTTCAGGAGCCGAACCATGCCACCCCGTTGGTCAGGAGCACCCTCATATGCATGAGACGCGCGCCTCGTCCCTCCGCCTGCTGTGGCGCGAGTCACGACCGGTCCGACCGGTCGCGGCGGGCGCCCTGGCCGTTCTCATGGTCAGCGTCCTCGCCACCCTGGCCGGCCCCTGGCTGGTCCAGTACTTCGTGAACGAGGCGACCTCGGGCAGCGCACAGTCCGTGCTGATCTCCGTGGCCCTCTGCTATCTGGCCGCCGCGGTCGTCGCCGGAGCAGCCCGGATCTGGGCCAGCTACCTGGCCGTGCAGGCAGGCTGGCGCATCGCCGACAGCCTGCGGGCCCGGCTGCTGCGCCACACCGCGGTCGACCAGCCGGTGCTGGAGGTGGAAAGCAGGCCGGTCGGCGAGGTTCTGGAACAGGTCGAGGGGAACGCCGACATCGTCGGCAAGGCCATCGCCGAGTCCGGCTTCCGCATGCTCAGCAACATCGCGCTCGTGATCGGCACCGTCATCGCGATGTCCGTGGTCATTCCGGTCGCCGGCCTCGCCATCTCGGTACTGGTCATCGCCATGTGCTTCCTGCTCACCCGGTTGGCCCGGCGCTCGGTGCTCCGCTGGGAGGCGGCGCGGGAGCAGCAGGCGAGCCTGTTCGGATTCGTCGGCGACTCCCTCAGCGCCCGGGACGACCTGCTGCTGGCGCACGAGTCGGACTGGGCCACCGAGCGGACCCGTACCGGTCTGGAGGCGCTGCTGCGCACCGAGGGCCGCGCGTACATCAGCGGCCGTGCCTTCTGGCCGATGACCCAGCTGTGCTTCGCCCTCGCCTTCGGCCTCGGGTTCGGCTTCGGTCTGCGGCAGTTGGAGGCGGGCGTCATCTCCATCGGCACACTCACGATGATCTATCTCTACGTCGATCTCCTCCAGCGCCCGCTCGAGGAGATGTCCTCCCAGTTCGGCCAGTTGCAGCAGATGATGGCGGTGCTGAAGACGGCCGCGCGCAAGCTCGGCCCGGAGGGGTCCACCAAGGCCGTGGCGCCGCCGGACAGGCGGGCGTCGCTGCCGGAGGGGCCCCTGGAGGTCGCCTTCGAGGGCGTCTCCTTCGGCTACGGCGGCACCCAGGTGCTCGGCGACGTGTCCTTCACCGTCGCCCCCGGCCGCAGTCTCGGCATCGTCGGCCCCACCGGCGCCGGCAAGAGCACGGTCGTCAACCTGCTCTGCGGGCTGGCCGAGCCCGGTGGGGGCCGGGTGCTCATCGGCGGTGTCGAGGTCGGCAGGCTCACCCCTGCCCAGTTCGCCGAGCGCGTCACCGTGCTCAGTCAGCGCGCACACATTTTCTCCGCCACGGTCCGGGAGAACATCACCCTCTTCGACGAGTCGGTGCCTGTCGAGCGCGTCTGGGAGGTGCTGGAGCAGCTCAACGCCGCGGACCGGGTGCGCGCCCTGCCCGAGGGACTCGAGACCCGCGTCGGCGCCGGGGCACGGCAGCTGTCGGACGGCGAGATGCAGGTCCTGGTGGGAGCCCGGGCGCTGACCCGCCCGTACAGCCTGCTGATCGTGGACGAGGCGGCGTCCCGCTTCGACCCGGAGACCGAGCATGCCTGGGCGCAGATGCTGGACACGGTCATGCGGGACCGCACGGTCGTCATGGTCGAGCACCGCACGGGCGCGCTGCGCGGGGTGGATCGGATCATGACCATGGAGAACGGCCGGGTCAAGGAAATCACCGACGTCAGCGCCATGGGCGACGAAGCCGGTCGCCCCGCCGCACTCACGCCGAAGGGAAACCGGTGACCACCGAACACGGAGCCCGGCTCGGGGCCGTACCGTTCAGCCGCTTCCTGCCCCGCTGCGGCAGCCGGCTGAGGACCCTGTACTTCTCCGCCATGGCGGCCTGGAGTGCGATCTACGGCATTCCTCTGCTGGCGGGCGCGGCCATCTCGGCCATGCTGGACCGCGCGGCCGAACCGATGGAGGGCAGTGGCGTCCGGTGGCTGCTGGCAGCCGCCGTCGCGCTGATGGTGCTGCGCGCCGCGGCCCTGTGGGGCGGCCTTCAGCTGACCTTCGTCCTGATATTCCGTACCAGTGCCTGGATCAAGGTGACGGTGCTGGGCCGGCTGCTGCGCCGGCCGGCGTCGCACGCCGCCGTGCGCGGCAACGGTGAGATCCTCAACCGGCTGCGCGACGACAGCGACGAGATCGGCGGTCTGCTGGAGTGGACCACCGACCTCATCTACCGCTCGGTTCTCTTGGTCGTCGCCGTCACCGTGCTGGCCGTCAGCGATCTCGTGATGACGATCCCCCTGCTGCTGCTGTTGGGAGGCCTGTGGGCGTCCGTCGCGCTGAAGAACCGCGTGGCCGAGCTCCAGGCGGAGACCCGGGTGCGGCAGGGGCTCATCGGCTCGGAGGTCGCCGACACCCTGGCGGGCATCCGCGATCTGCGGCTCTCCGGTGCGATCGAGGAGCGCCTGGAGCGGCTGGAGCGGCGGTTCGCCTGGCGGCGCGGGGTGCAACTGCGTCACCAGGTCTACCTCGATCTCCTGTCGGACCTGTTCCGCAACCTGGTCATGGTGGGCACGGCGGTGGTGCTGCTCACGGTCAGCGTCCGGGTCGCCAACGGTGACTTCTCCGTCGGCAAACTGGTGCTGTTCCTGACGTACACGGGCTGGCTGGGGCAGCAGATGTACTTCTTCGGCAGGATCCTGGCCCGTTATCAGAGCGGCAAGGTCTCCTACGGCCGGCTCGCCGAACTCGCCCCCGCCGAGGAGCGGTCGCCCGCCCCCGCCGCCTCGGCCGCCGGGGGTCCCCTGCGCGAGCTGGCCGTGACCGCCCTGACGTGCGCGGCCCCGGCGGGCGTGGCAGCGCCCGAGCCGGTCAGCTTTGAGGTCCGTCCCGGTCAGCTCGTCGCTATCACGGGCGACATCGGCTCCGGCAAGAGCACGCTCATCCGCAGCCTGCTGGCGCTCCAGCCGGACGTGCGGGGGCGTGTGTGCTGGAACGGCGTCGACGTCACAGGCGACCAGGACTGGCTGAGCGCGCCGCGCGTGGGCCACGCCCGGCAGCAGTCGCTGTTCCTCCGTGGAACCGTGCGGGACAACCTGCTGCTCGGGACCACGGGGATCACCGCCGAGCACCTGGAACGGGTCATGGCAGCCGTCCACCTGCGGCCGGGATCGCCCGAACTGCCCGACGGGCTCGACACGCACCTCGATTCGGGTGCGGCCGGCCGGCTCTCCGGCGGCCAGCGCCAGCGGCTGGCACTGGCCCGCATGCTCTGCCGACCCGCGGAACTGTACGTCGTCGACGACTGCGACTCGTCCCTGGACGGCGCGACGGCCCGTTCCCTCTGGCAGACACTCCCCGGGCAGTGGCCCGGTGCGTGGATCGTCGTGTCGCACAATCCGGACCTGCTGAAGGCCGCCGACACCGTGGTGACCATCAAAGCCGGCGCCCGTGATGCCGTATCAAATCCTGGCGCGGAAAAGGAGGTTGTGTTGTGATGTCCATATCGTCGCCGCATGAGATGACCGACTCCGATCTGTTCGTCGATCTGTCCCCGATGCTCGGGCACGCGCTCCAGATGAAGTGCGAGGGGCTGAACCTCGGCGGCTCGATCAAGCTGCGGGCAGCGGCCTCGATGGTGGCCGCGGCCGAGCGGAGCCACCTGCTCCGCGAGGACTCCGTCCTCGTCGAGTCCTCCTCCGGCAATCTGGGCGTCGCACTGAGCGTCATCGCGGCGGGCAAGGGCCTGCGCTTCACCTGCGTGACCGACGCGCGGTGCAACAAGACCACGGCCGCCACCATGCGCGCACTGGGCGCCGAGTTACTGGTGGTGGACGAGCCCGACCCCGAGGGCGGCTACCTCAAGGCGCGGCTGGACCGGGTGCGCGCGCTGTGCGCGCAGGACGACCGGTACGTGTGGCTCAACCAGTACACCAACCCCGCCAACTGGGGTGCGCACTACGAGGTCACCGCGCCCGCCATCCTCAAGCATCTGCCCGACGTGGACGTGCTCTTCGTCGGGGTGGGCACAGGGGGGACCGCGATGGGCTGCGCACGCTACTTCCGTGACAGCGGCAGCCGCGCCCGGCTGGTGGCCGTCGACGCCGTCGGCTCGGTCACTTTCGGGGCAGCGCCCCGGCCCCGGCTGATCCCGGGACTCGGCGCCGGTGTGCTGCCGCCGCTGTTCGACGCGGAAGCCTTCGACGACCTCGTCCAGGTCTCCGAACTGGACACCGTCAGGCTCTGCCGGACCCTCGCCTCGCACGGCATGCTCTTCGGCGGGTCGACCGGCACGGTGGTCGCGGGCGCGCTCCAGTGGCTGGAGCGGTACGACCCGAGCCGGACCCTGAGCTCGGTGTGCATCTCCCCCGACATGGGCGACCGCTACCTCACCACCATCTACGACGACCGCTGGGCGCTGGACAACTTCGGCCCCGAGGCCCTCCGCCCGCTGCAGCCCCTGCATCCCATCGGCCCGGTGCAACTCGTGCGGAGCAACACCGGCGCGCCGAACCTCGGCTGACCGCCGGAACCCAAGACCACACGAAGGAAGGACACCCACCATGTTCGAATTTACCGTCGTTCCGGGACCGGCTGTGCGCGAAGCGCTGGACAAGGACCGGCCGGCCGTCATCGACCTCGTGCGCCGTACCTATGTGCACCACGAAGCCGGGGATTCGGTCAACCCGGACAGCTACTTCCTGCGGTTCCCCGACAAACCCGATTCCCGGATCATCGCCCTGCCCGCCTTCCTGGGCGCGGACGTCCAGCGCGCCGGCATCAAGTGGATCTCCAGCTTCCCGGCCAACACCGCCGCAGGGCGCCCCCGGGCCTCCGCAGTCCTCGTCCTCAACGACTACGAGACCGGCTACCCGACGGCCTGCCTGGAGGCCGCGACCATCAGCTCGGCCCGTACCGCCGCCTCCGCCGCCGTGGCCGCCACGGCGCTGCGCCCCGGTGGCCACAGCGGCAGCACGCTCTCCGTGGTCGGCGCGGGCATCATCGCGCGCAACGTCTGCGACTATGCGCACGCCGCGGGCGTACGCCCCGACACCTACCTGGTGCACGACCTGGACCCGGCGTCCGGCCAGGCCCTCGTGGAGCACATTCGTGAGCACCTGGGAGCGCCGGCCGCGTTCGTCGCCGACCTGGACACCGCGCTGGCGGCCGACACCGTGGTGTTCACCACCACCGTGGCCACCCCTTATGTGCACACCCCTTTCAGGCCGGGTCAGTTGGTGCTCAACATCTCGCTGCGCGACCTCGCCCCCGGCGTGATCACTCAAGCGGCCAACATCCTCGACGACGTCGAGCACTGCCTCAAGGCCGACACCTCCCCCCACCTCGCGGAACAGGCCACCGGTGGGCGGGAGTTCGTGACCGGCACGCTGGCCGCCGTGCTGAACGGCGAGGTGACGCCGGGCGACGACCTGCCGGTGATCTTCTCCCCCTTCGGGCTCGGCGTGCTCGACCTCGCGGTCGGCTCGCACGTCCTGCACCGAGCGCAGGAGGCGGGCACCGCGATCGACATCCCCGGCTTCTTCGCGGAGACGCACCGCTGGTAACGGCACCCCGCTGTCTTGCGGCCACGTCGGCCGTCCAGCCGGAATTCTCCTGAGGTGGACTTCAGCATGATCACGCACTGGTGGCTCAATGAAATGCCGCCGATACCGGGAATCCTCCGAGCGGTCTTCTATGCGGGGCTCCTGGTCATCTGTCTCGTCGACCAGCCCTCGCCGCTGCACTCCGCGAAAATCATCGCGAAGACCGAGCCGGCGTTCTACACGCCGGTCGGTGTGCTGCGGCTGCTCCGGATCCGCTGGGTCCGGCCCTGGGTGCTCGCCCTCGTCGCCAAGCTCACGGTGGCGGTGTGGATCGCCGCGGCCGTCGGGTTCCTCCAGCCCGTCACCGGGGTGCTGACCTTCGTGGGATTCGCGTTCCTCCACGCCGTCAACGCCGGTGCCCTGGGGTCCAATCACTCCACGCACTCGGCGGTCTACGCGCTCCTGTCCATGAGCTTCTCGGTCTCGTACGACTTCTCCCTCGACCGCCTGCTCGCCCAGCACACGGCCTGGCCCCGGTTGCTGTCCGAAGACTCCGTGCTCACCTCGGGGTTCGCCCCCGCGCTGCTGCTGATTCTCCTCGCCTACACCATGTTCGCCGGCGGAGCGGCCAAGGTGCGCTACGGCTGGTCCGGCTGGCGGGACGGCTCCGCGCTCCGCTTCTACCTGTCGGAGTCCGCCCCCGTCGCCCGCTGGCCGTGGCTCTCCCGCCTGGTGACCGGCAGCCCGGCCCTGTGCCGCCTCGCGGCCTGGGGCACGCTCGTCATCGAACTGGGATCCGTGGCCGCCGTCTTCAGCCACCAGGCACGGCTGCCCCTGATCCTCTGCTGGGTCGGCCTGCACCTCGGCATCCTGTGCATGATGATGCCCGCCTACTGGGTCCAGATGTGGTGTTACCTGCTGCTCCTCGACTGGCCCCGGCTCGTGTCCCTCGTCACCGGCGGCGAGCCCGGGCACCCCGCGGTCCCGGAGGGCGGGGCGGGGGCCATGACGCTCGCCGTCCTCGGCTGCCTCACCGCCGCAGCCCTGGTGTACATCCTGGTGACCGAGTCCGAGCAGTGGCCCTTCACCAGTGTGCCGATGTACTCCAACGGAACGCGGAGTGCCGACCGGATCGTCCTGCCCGGCCGCGCCGAACTGCACTCGCGCGCCGTGCGGGCCGCACGCGGCCGCCACGGGGCCTGGCAGCGCCCGTGGGTCGACCAGGAGTACATGGAGGACATCTGGGCCCTCCCCGCGGATGACGGGGCCCGGCCCCAGCGCCTCTTCCACCTGCTGCACGAACGCGGCGCCACACCCCCCGTGCGCTGGTCGCAGTACGCCAAGGTGGTGCGTGAGGTCGCCGTCGAGGACGTCGCGGCCAAACCCGCGGACCGGCCGGAGCACACCTCGGCACAGGAATACCCGGCCGCCCGCTTTCTCCGCGAGGTCGTGCCCCTGGTCCGGAACGCGCTGCCCGGCTGGGAGCAGTACAGGGCTCTGGAACTGATCTGCCGCACCGAGTGCGGGGGCGTGGTGATCGCCCGTGCCGAACTGGCGGACGTACCTGCCGAGGAGCCCGCCCGGTGAAACCCGCACCCCTCCCCGGTCCACAGCCGACCGCCACCCCGAAGAGCGAGGAACCCGTGAGCGCGAACAGCAGCCCGAGCCGGCACGAGATCGGACGCGCCCCGGCCGCCGACTGGTACCCGCTGTCGTCAGCACAACTCGCGATCTGGCTGACGACACAGACAGGCGGGGCCCACGGCGCCTACACTGTGCCGGGTGTCTACCGGCTGAGCGGCGCTCTCGACGCCGCCGCACTGCGACGGGCCTTCGAGGACCTGCTCGTACGCCACGAGTCGCTGCGCACAGCGTTCGAGGTGGTGGACGGGATACCGCGGCAGCGCCCCGTCACCGATGCCACGCTGGACTGGACCTACGAGGTCGCCGAAGGGGACGCGGAGCACCTCGTCGAGGAATTCACCGCCCGGGGGTTCGACCTCGCAGCGGGCCGCCTGTTGCGGGTACTTCTGGCGCGCGAGAGCGAGGACCGGCATGTCCTGGTGGTCTCCGCGCACCACATCGCGGTGGACGGCTGGTCGCTGACGGTGCTGATCGACCAGGTGACCGCGGCCTACAGTGCGTTCACCCGCGGCGAGGAGCCGGGGACCGGGACGTCACGGATCCAGTACAAGGACTACGCGAGCTGGCAGCAGGGTCTTCTGCAGGGCGGAGCCTTCGAGGAGTCGCGCGCGTACTGGCGGGAGCAGTTCCAGGAGGACGTCCCCCCGCTGGACCTGCCGGCCGACCGGCCACGCCCCGCCGCCCGCAGCTACCGGGGAGCCGTCGCGAGCCGGTTCATCGGGCGGGACACCCTCCACGCGCTCAAGGCCCTGTGCCGGCAGGAGCGGGTCACGCTCTTCGCGGGGCTGTCCGCGGCGCTCCGCGTCCAACTGCTGCGGTACACCGGCCGGCGTGACGTCGCGCTCGGCACCCCCTCCCTGTCGCGGCCGGTGCCGGAGCTGTACGACCAGATCGGCTGCTACATCAACAGCGTCGCGCTGCGCGACACCGTCCGGCAGGGCATGAGCTTCCGCGAACTGCTGGGTGCCGTCCAGAACACCTTGCAGGGCGCACTGCACCACCACGAGTACCCGTTCGACCAGGTCGTACGGGATGCCGGTGTCGCCACCGAGGCCGGCCGCAACCCGCTCTTCGACGTCATGGTCATCGCCGACCACGCCTGGGGACAGCCGACGGAGGCCCCGGCCGGACTGCGCATCGACGCCCTCAGGGCCGCCAACGGGCACAGCAAGATGGACCTGACGTTCTTCTTCGAGGAGACTCCCACGGGCCTGAGGGCCTCGGTGGAATACTCCACCGAGCTCTTCGACGCCGATCGCGTCGAGCGGTTGCTGGAGCACTTCGACGTGCTGCTGGGGGACGCGCCGGCCCGCCCCGACCAGGCCGTGGAGACCCTTGCCCTGATGGGCGAGGACGAACGGCACCGGGTGGTGCACGGTTTCAACCGCACCGGAAGCGGCTACGACCTCGACACGCCCCTCCCCCAGCTCTTCGAGCAGCAGGCGGCCCGTACCCCCGGCGCCGTCGCGACGGTCGACGACCACGGATCGCTGACCTTCGCCGCACTCAACTCCCGGGCCAACCGGCTCGCGTGGACCCTTCGCGAGTCCTACGGGGTCGGCGCGGGCACGCTTGTCGCCCTGTACCTGGAACGGTCGGTGGAACTGACCGTCGCCGTGCTGGCCGTGCTCAAGGCGGGCGGCGCCTATCTGCCCGTCAACACCGCCGACCCGCTCGACCGGGTGCGTACCGTCCTCGACGACAGTGGGAGCCGGCTGGTGCTGACCGGCGGCGAGCCGGCCGGACGCCTGCCCGAAGGCCTGCCGGCCCTGGACGTCACCGACCAGGCCGCGCTGTCACCGCGCACGGACGATCTCCCGCCGCTGGCGGGGCCCGACGACCTGGCGTACTGCATCTACACCTCCGGCTCGACCGGCCGCCCCAAGGGCGCCCTCATCGAGCACCGCGCGATCGTCAACCGGCTCCGCTGGATGGCGGACGACCTCGGGCTGGGCGCGGACGACGTCATACTGCAGAAGACCCCGTATTCCTTCGACGTCTCCGTGTGGGAACTGCTGCTGCCGGGGATCATCGGCGCCACGCAGGTCATGCTCCGCCCGGGCGGTGAATCCGACCCGCAACTGATCCGGGCGACCGTCGAGCGTCACGGCGTCACCCTCGTGCATTTCGTTCCCTCGATGCTCAGCCAGTACCTGACGGCCGCGCCCGATGCCTTCGCCGGAGTGCGTGTCTGCGTGTGCAGCGGCGAAGAACTGGACCGCGACCTCGCCGGCGCGTTCCTCTCCGCGACGGGCGGAACGGGTACCCGCCTGTTCAACTACTACGGCCCCACCGAGGCCGCCGTGGACGTCACGACGCTGCACGTCGAGGACGGGGATCTGCCGGTCACCATCGGCCGTCCCGCGCCCGGAAACCGCCTCTACATCGTCGACGAGGCAGGGGAGCCGTGCCCTGTCGGCGTCACGGGCGAGCTGTGCATCGGCGGCGTCCAGCTGGCTCGCGGCTACCTCAACCGTCCCGAGCTGACCGCCGAGCGGTTCACCCCGGCCTCCTTCCTCCAGGGTGAGCGGATCTACCGCACCGGTGACCTGGCGCGGTGGCTCCCCGACGGCGAAGTGCGCTACCTGGGGCGCCGCGACGGCCAGGTGAAGATCCGCGGACACCGTGTCGAACTCGGCGAGATCGAGCAGGCGCTGCGCGACCAGCCGGGGGTGGAACGCGCCGTGGTGCTGCCGCGGCACGACCCCGCCGGCACGGACTTCCTGTACGCGTATGTGGAGGCGCGCCACGGCTGCCCGCCCGCCGACCGGCTGCGGGACGCTCTGGAGCGGCGCCTGCCGCGTTACATGGTGCCCTCGCACTACGTCCGCACGGAGACGTTCCCGGTCACGCGCAACGGCAAAGTGGACCGCGAGGCGCTCACCCGGCTGTCCGGTGCGGAACTCGCGACCGCCGAGTTCGTCGAGGCGTCCACGCGGACCGAGCAGGCCCTGACCGGGATCTGGCAGTCGTTGCTGCCTGTCGGGCGGATCGGCGTCACGGACGACTTCTTCGTGCTCGGCGGGCATTCGCTGATCGCACTCCAGCTCAGCAGCCGGATCAACGAGCGCTTCGGGCTGGACCTGCAGCCGGCTGCGGTCTTCACGCACCGGACGGTGGCCGCACAGGCACGGCTCGTCGAGGGTGCGGCCGCGGTCGCACGTCAGGCCCTGGAGCCGGTGGCCCGCGGCGAGCGGCACGTCCTCTCCTATGCCCAGGAGCGCATGTGGTTCCTGCACATGCTCGATCCGCAGAGCACGGCTTACCACATCCCCACGCTCGCCTCTTTCCACGGCCGGCTCCGCCCCGAGGCGCTCCGTGCGGCGCTGTCCGATCTGTTCGAGCGGCACGAGATCCTGCGCGTCACGTACGGCACCGCCGACGGGCAGCCCTTCCAGCGGCCTCACGCCGGTCTGGCGCTTCCCCTCTCGCACACCGACCTGTCACATCTGGACCCGCAGGAGGCGGAGGAGGCCGTCGCCCGTGCGGTGCGCGAGGACAGTACCCGGCCGTTCCGGCTGCGGGAGGAGCCTCCGGTACGGTTCGTGCTGTTCAAGGTGCACGACACCGAACACCGGCTGCTGACCACGCTGCACCACATTGCCGGCGACGGCTGGTCGACACGGCTGATGATGCGAGAGCTCTCGATCCTCTACACCCGGCACACGGGTGGGGCCTCCGCGCCGTTGCCGGACCTTGCGGTGCAGTACATCGACTACGCCACGGCGGTGCGCGACGAGGGGCACCAGCAGGCCGTCGACGCCGACCTGCGGTACTGGACGGAACGGCTCGCCGGCGCCCCCGCCCTGGAGCTGCCGACCGACGTGCCGGACCCCGGAGCCACCGGCAGGCACTGCGGCAGGACAGGGCTGACCCTCCCCGCCGCGACGGCCCGCAAGCTGCGCGACCTGGCCGCACGGACGTCGACGACCTCGTTCGAGGTGACCATGGCGGCCCTCAACCTGCTGCTGTCCCGGCTCGGTGACCAGCAGGACGTGAGCATCGGCTACCCGGTGGCCAATCGGCAGAGCGTCGAACTGGAAGGGATCATGGGTCTCTTCCTCAACACGCTGGTACTGCGCACCGACCTCTCCGGCGAACCGGCCTTCACCGAATTGCTGAAGCGCGTGAGCGCCGGCATCCACGGGGCGTACGCGCATCAGTCCGCGCCTTTCGAGCTGCTGGTCGAGCGGCTCAACCCCGTCCGGCAGCTGGACCGCACTCCCGTTTTCGACGTGCTGCTCAACTACCTGGGCAGCCTGCGCGAGGAGGCCGAGATCGAAGGGCTGAGGGTCGACTTCGACGACCAGCTCTTCGAACCCGAGGCCAAGTTCCCGCTGACCTTCTATGTGTGGGACGAGGAGGACGGCTCGGGCGGCGAGAGCCTGCACATCGAGCTGGTGCACAAGTCCGCCCTGTTCTCCGCCGCACGCGCCGAGGCGATGCTGCACCAGCTCGGCGCCCTGCTGGAGCAGGTCGCCGAGGCCCCGGAGCGGCCGCTCGCCGCGTACTCGCTGGTCCGGCCCGGAGCCACCGCGGAAGCGCGCCTGCGCACGGCCGTCGAGGAACCTGCGCAGCCACCGGTCACCGAGCTGATCGCGGCACAGGCGGCCCGGTCCCCCGGGCACGCGGCCCTCGTCCAGGGAACCCGCTCTCTGTCGTACGCGGAGCTGGTGCGGCGCTCCGAGGACCTGGCCCGGCGCCTGGTCGCGGAAGGGTGCGCGCCGGGCCGGGTGGTGGGTGTGACCGGGCCGCGCAGCATCGGGTTCTACGTGGCCATGCTGGGCGTTCTCCGCAGCGGCGCCGTCTTCTTCCCGCTGGACCCGGCGCTGCCCCCAGGCCGCCGTGACCACCTGCTGAGCGTCGGCCGGCCGGAGCTGATGGTACGGGCCTGCGATCTCCTCGCCGGCGGCGCGGACAGCGCCGATGACGGCGCGGTGCCGGTGGTCCTGGTGGACGCGCACACCGGAACGCTCGCGGAGGAGGCCCCCGCCGGGGATCTCCCGCCTGTGGCCCCGGAGGCGCCGGCGTATCTCTTCTTCACCTCCGGCACAACCGGCACCCCGCGTGGCGTGGTGGGACGGCACGCGTCGCTGAGCCACTTCCTGCGCTGGCAGAGCGGCGAGTTCGCCATCGCGGCCGGGGACCGGTGTGCCCAGCTGACCAGCCCCTCCTTCGACGTGATGCTGCGCGACACCCTGCTCGCCCTGGTCTCGGGCGGCACGACGGTCGTGCCCGAGCCCTCGGACCTGCTGGGGGGCAAGGCGGTGTTCGCCTGGCTGGAGCGCGAGCAGGTCAGTGTGCTGCACGCCGCGCCGACGGTTTTGCAGTCCTGGCTCCTGGACGCCCCGGCCACGTCCCGCCTGCCCCGTCTGCGCCTGACCTTCCTGGCGGGCGAGCCGCTGAAGGCGGCCCTGGTGGAGCGGTTCCGGGACGTTTTCCCCGACAGCGGGGAGATCGTGAACCTGTACGGCCCCACCGAGACCACGATGGCGAAGTTCGCCTATCGCGTCCCGGAGGCCGGGGAGCTGCCGCCGGTGCTGCCGGTCGGTTCACCGCTGCCGCAGTGCCAGGCGATCGTGATGCTCGACGACGTCATCTGCGGAGTCGGAGAACCCGGCGAAATCATCATTCGCACCCCGTTCCGGACACTGGGCTACCTGAACGCCCCCGAGGCCGACGCCGCGGCCTTCTTCCCCAACCCGCACCGCGCCGACGAACGGGACCTGCTCTACCGCACCGGTGACATAGGACGGCTGCGTCCCGACGGACTGCTGGAGGTCATCGGGCGGGCGGACCACCAGATCAAGATCAGCGGCGTCCGCATCCACCCGGCCGAGATCGAAGGTGTGCTGCTGAACCACCCGCTGGTGTCGGCCTGCGTCACGACGGCCCACAAGAGCCCGCAGGACGAGTACCACCTCGTGGCCTATGTGGTGCCGGACGCCGGTGCCGAGGGGGACGGGATGGGGGGACGGCTGCGCCAGTACCTCACCGGCCAGCTCCCACAGGCCATGGTCCCGGGTGAGTTCGTCGTGCTCGACCGCATCCCCACCAACGCGAACGGCAAGCCGGACCGCCGGGCCCTGCCCGCGCCCAAGTTCCTCCAGGACGCGCCCGTCACCGGACAGGCCCCCCGGAGCGCGGCCGAGCTGCGGATCCAGGAAGCCTGGCAGTCGGCCCTGGGCCGCCGGGTCTCCGGCGTCGACCAGGACTTCTTCGAGCTCGGCGGCACATCGCTGAAGCTCCTGAGGCTCCACGCACTGCTGGAAGAGCACTTCCCCGCCACCTTCCGGGTCGCGCAGCTGTTCAGCCACCCCACCATCGCCCGTCAAGCCCGGCTGGCCGAACCGTCGGCTGCCCGCGAGACCCAGAACCACACACAAGACGAGGTTTCCGAGCATGACTTCTGATCAGAACTCCGCGGCCGCGGGGGCCCGGGACATCGCCGTCGTCGGCATGGCCGTACGCCTGCCCGAGGCCGACGACACACGGCAGTTCCTGGAGAACCTGCGCAGCGGGCGCGACAGCGTCCGCGAGATCTCGGCCGAGCGCCGCCGCCGCACCTCGATGCCGGCCGACGAGGACTTCCAGCTCAACGGCTACATCGAGGACATCGACTCCTTCGACCACGCCTTCTTCGGCATCTCGCGCGGCGAGGCACAGCTGATGGCCCCCGAGCACCGGCTGCTGCTCCAGACCGCCTACCAGGCGGTGGAGAACGCGGCCCAGCGCCCGGCATCCCTCAACGGCCGCAGGATTTCGGTGTACGTGGGCGACACCCGGATCGCGTACCACCAGCTCGCCCGCACCATCGAAGCCCCGATGGTGATGGGCGTGCACGTGGCCGCCACCGCCGGCCGCCTCTCGCGCTTCTTCGGGCTCTCCGGGCCGGCCGCCATGGTCGACTCCTCCTGCTCCTCCGGGCTGCTCGCCGTGCACCACGCGGTCAACGACATGGTGCTCGGCGACGCGGACATGGCCCTGGTCGGCGGGGTGAACCTGAACCTGTTCGGCGAGCCGGCCCGCTACGACGACGGCCTCGACCTGGGCATCCGGTCGGCGGACGGCAAGACCCGGGCCTTCTCCGCCGACGCGGACGGCACCGGGTCCGGTGAAGCCGTGGTCGCCGTCCTGCTCAAGCCGCTGGACCACGCCCTGCGCGACGGGGACCCCGTGCACGCCGTCATCAAGGGCATCGCGGCCAACAACGTCGCCGACCGGTCCACTTCCCTCACCGCTCCCGACAGCGCGGCGCAGGCGGAGGTCATCACGCGTGCCTGGCGGAAGGCCGGAGTGGACCCCGCCACGATTTCGTACGTCGAGGCCCACGGCACCGCCACCCGGCTCGGCGACCCCATCGAGATCGAGGCCCTCGACCAGGCCTTCGGCAGGAACCCCGGCCGGAAGCACTCCGTCGCGCTCTCCTCGGTGAAGAGCAACATCGGCCACACCTGGAGCGTCTCCGGGCTGGTCGGTCTGGTGAAGGCCGTGCTGGCGCTGCAACACCGGCAGCTCTTCCCCAGCCTGCACGCCGACGCCCTCAGCCCTCTGATCGACTTCTCGGAGACGGCCGTCGGGGTCACCCGGCAGCTCACACCCTGGGAGCCTGCGGGCGGGGTGCGCCGGGCAGGGGTCAGCTCCTTCGGCGTCATGGGCACCAATGTGCACGCGATCCTCGAAGAGGCGCCCGAGCCCACCGCGAGCGGGGCTCCCGCGGCCTCAGCCGCCGACGGGTACTGGATCCCGGTCTCCGCCAAGACGCCCACCGCCCTGGCCGCCAACGTCGCCGCACTGCGCGCCCGGATCGGCAGCGAGCCGCAGCTGCGGCTCGCGGACATCCAGCGAACCCTGACGGAGGGGCGTGACCACCACCCGTACCGGTACGCGGTGGCCGCCGGCGACCTCGACGGCCTCTCCCGGGCACTGGCCGAGCCGCTCGGCGCCCCGGCGGCCACCGGGCCGGTCACCGTCCTGCTGGTCTCGGGGCGCTGTCACGCCGGCCCCGGTCAGGTCTCCGCTTTCCGCGCCGCCCAGCCGCGCTTCGACGAGCTCTACGCCCAGTGCGAGCGGGCCGCCGCGGATGCGGACGGGACGGCACCCGACGAGCAGTTCGCCTTCCAGTACGCCCTGCACGGGCTGCTCCTCGAGATCGGCCTCGGCTTCCGCCACGTCGTGGGAGAGGGCGCGGGCAAGCACGTGATCGACGCCGCGGCCGGCCGGCTTCCGCTCGCCGAGGCGCTGCGCCTGGCGCACGCCGAACGCGCCGCGCAGCCGGCCGAGCCCGCCGACCTGGACGCGCGCGTCGACCGGCTGCTCGGAAAGCTGGTGGGCGGGCAACCGGTCCTCTTCGTGGAAGCCGGCCCGCTGTCCACCATCTCCGGGGCCCTCGCCGCGCGCGGCGGGGCCGGGTACCGGGTGGTGTCCGTGACGGAGGGGCCCTCCTCCCTGCTGCGTGATCTCTACGCGAGTGGCGCCGACTGGAACTGGGCGAGCACCGCGGGCGGGGGCCGGAGGATCGAGCTTCCCTCCTACCAGTTCGACACCATCCGCTGCTGGCTCGACGACGCCGACGTGCTTTCCGCGGCGAAGCCGGCCACCGACCTTGCCGAGGCACCCGGGGAGCGGTCCGCCCCGGCGCCCACCGACGTCCTGGAGACGGTGACGGGAATCTGGCGGGACGTCCTCGGAACGGAGGACGTCTCCCCGTCGGACTCCTTCTTCGATCTGGGCGGTGACTCCATCAGCGGCCTCCAGGTGGTCAACCGGATTCAGAAGTTCTTCGGCATCGAACTCGACGTCCTGACCCTCTTCGACTACGACACCCCCGAGACCCTCACCGACCACCTCGGCACGCTCATGGCTCCCGGTCCGGACGCCGCGCCGGCCGTCGCCGAGGAGGCGTCTCCTCCGGCCGGACCAGGACCCTTCCCGGCCTCCGCCGCCCAGCTGAACGTCTGGCTGGCCTCCCAGTTCGAGGGCGGCTCGGTCGCCTTCAACCTCACCCGGAGTTTCGAGCTCACCGGCCCGGTGGACGCCGCCGCGCTCCGGAAGGCGGTGGACGGCCTGGTCCTCCGCCACGACGGCCTGCGCGCCTCGTTCCGCCTGGAGGACGAGCAGTTGGTCCAGCAGATCGCGCCGGCCGAGCCGGGCGCGGTCGCCGTCGAGGTGCGCACCGAGGCGACCGCGCTTCCGGAGCGCCCCGAGGCGGTCAGGCTGGTCCGGGAGTTCGCGGCACGCCCCTTCGATCTGGGCCGCGGCCCGTTGCTGCGTGTCCAGCTCACCGGTTTCCGGGACCAGCGCCACCTGCTGACGCTGAGTACCCATCACATCGTCGCCGACGGCTGGTCCCTGGGGCTGCTGGTGCGCGATCTGTCCACGCTGTACGCCGCCGCCCTCGGAGATGCGGAGGCCGCTCTGCCACCCGTGGACGGTACCTACCGGGATCACCACGTCCGGGAGGCGCGGCGCGCGCAGGAGCAGCATGAGCGGTCCGCCGCGTACTGGCTCGACACGTTCGCCTCCGTGCCCCCGGCACTCGCCCTGCCGACCCGGGCGGGCTCCGCCGAAAGCCGCGCGTACACCGGGGCGTACCGTGACTACGCTCTGCCCGCCCCTCTGTGGCAGCGGCTCACGTCCTACGCCCGGTCCCGGGGCGGCACCGCGTTCACCGCCGTGGTCAGCGCCTTCGCCGCGGCCCTCTCCCGTTTCAGCGAGCACGGTGAGCTGGTGCTGGGCACCTCGGTGGCGGACCGCGGCGAGGAATCCCTGGAACAGCTCGTCGGCATGCTGGTGCGGACCGTGCCGCTGCGGCTGCGCGTCGATGCCGAGGCCGGCTTCGACGCCCTGTACCAGCAGGTGCGCGGTACCTTCGGCGACGGCCTGCGCCACATGGGTTACCCCTACGAGAACCTCGTCCGCGACCTCCAGCAGCGCGGGCGGACGCACACACCGGACCTGTTCGACGTCCTGATCGAGTTCGAGCAGTTCGCCGATGCCGGGGCGGGACCGCTGGAGGCCATGGCCGCCACCGGGCTGGGCGTCGCGCAGGTCGAGGTGACCCTGGAGACGAGCGTCTTCCCCCTCAACATCATGCTGGCCGAGCAGCGGGGGACGCTGGGAGCAGCTGTCCGCTTCGACACCCGCCTCTTCGAGCCGGCCACCGTCGACGGGCTCTGGGAAGCGTTCGAGGCCCTGCTGGACACGGCGCTGACCGATCCGGACACCCCCCTGGGACGGCTCCCGCTGCTGTCCGCCCGTGAAGAGCTGCGGGTGCGCACTCTGGGCCACCGGGAGCTGGAGTTCGACCGCGGTTTCCAGATCCACCGGGCCGTCGAGCACTTCGCGGCGACGACGCCCGACCGGCTCGCCCTGTCCTCCGCCACCGTCCCGGCCGACCGGCGTACTTTCGGCGAGCTCAACACCCGGGCCAACCGGCTCGCCCACTACTTCGCCGAAGAGCTGAACGTGGGACGCGGCGAGGTCGTGGCGCTGGTGATGGACCGGTCGGTGCTGATGGTGGAGTCGATCCTCGCCCTGTGGAAGTGCGGTGCGGCGTATCTCCCGGTCGATCCCGGATATCCGGCTTCGTTCATCCGCGGCATGCTGGAGTCCTCGGGTGTGCGCGTCGTGGCCCTGGACCCCCGGCAGGAGCCCGAGGAGCTGGCCGCCCACGTGCCTTCGGGATGCCGGCTGGTCGAGCTGACCGAGCACACCGGGCAGCACTGCGCCGGTGGCGATCCGGGGCTGCCCGTCGAAGAGTCCGGGCTCGCCTACGTGATCTACACCTCGGGGTCGACCGGGAAGCCCAAGGGCGTCATGGTCGAACACCTCGGGATGCTGAACCACCTGCACGCCAAGATCGCCGACCTGGGGATCACCGAGGAGAGCGTGATCGTCCAGAACGCCTCCAACAGCTTCGACATCTCGCTGTGGCAGATGTTCGCCGCACCTTTCGTCGGTGGCCGCACCGTCGTCGCGGCGGAGGCCCTCCAGCTCGACCCCGTCCGCTTCGCCGAGCGCGTCGAGGCCGAGGAGGTCACCGTCCTGGAAGTGGTCCCCTCCTACCTTGAGGCGATGCTCGACGCCTGGGACCGCGCAGAGCGGCGGATCCCGCTGGAGAACCTGCGGTACCTCATGGTCACGGGCGAGGCGTGCCTGCCCCGTCAGGTGAACCGCTGGCTGCGGGAGTACCCGCGCATCCCGGTGGTCAATGCCTACGGTCCGACCGAGGCGTCCGACGACGTGACCCACCATGTGATGGACCGGCCGGTGAACAGCGAGATCGTGCCCTTGGGCCGCCCCGTTCCCAACACCCTGATCTACGTCCTGGACGAGCACCTGCGCGTCGTCCCGCAGGGTGCGCGGGGAGAGATATACGTCTCCGGCATCTGTGTGAGCCGCGGATACCTCAACGCACCCGAGCAGACGGCCCGCGCGTTCATGACGGATCCCTTCGAGCCCGGTCGGCGGATGTACAAGACGGGCGACAACGGCCGCTGGACGGAGCAGGGGGAGCTGGAGTACTTCGGCCGGACCGACAGTCAGGTCAAGGTACGCGGCTTCCGGGTCGACCTGGGGGAGATCGAGCGACGGGTGGACGAAGCGCCCGGCGTCAAACAGGCGGCGGTGGTCGTCAAGAACCACGGAGGGGCGGGGCAGGACAAACAGCTCTACGCCTACCTCGTCCTGGGGGACGGCGGCACGGTGGAAGGCTGCCGCGACCATGTGCGGCGCGAACTGCCGCATCACATGGTGCCGAGCGAGTTCGTGGTGCTGGAACGGCTGCCGCTGACCGCGAACGGCAAGGTCGACCGCCCGTCGCTCGCCGGCCTGAGGGCGGAGCGGAACGCCGCGGCCGCCGTGGGCCCGCGTACGGATGCCGAGCGGGTGGTGGCCGAGATCTGGGCGGAGGTACTGGGGCTGGACGCGGTGGGAGTGACGGACCGCTTCTTCGACGTCGGCGGCAACTCGCTCCGCGCCATCCAGGTGCTGGCCAGGGTCCGCGGCCGGCTCGCCGCCGACCTCGGCCTGGAGCAGTTCTTCTCCCACCCCACCGTGGCGGGGCTGGCCGCGCTCCTGCCCGGGGCGACCGACGCCGGGGAACACGGGACGATCCGCTCCCTCGGCGGCCCCGGCACCTACAAAACCTCCCCCACCCAGCACCTGCTGCTGGCCGTGGAGGAGCACTACACGCCCGCCCAGCGCGCCGCGTTCAACCGCAACGACCTCATCGAGCTGCACGGCCCGGTGGATCCCGCCCTGCTGGAACGCTCCTTCGCCGTCCTGGCGGACAGGCACGAGACCCTGCGCACCACCTTCGACACGAACGTCCAACCACCGGTCCAGACCGTGCACGCAGCGGGCGCACTCACCCCGGCTTTCCTGGTGCACGACCTGACGGACCGCCCCGACCCGGACGGCGCCGTACAGGAGTTCGTCGATGCCCGCGTCCAGATACCGTTCGACATCACCGCGCAGCCCCTGGTGCGGGCCGACCTGCTGCACACCGGCGAAGGCAGGTACGCCCTGCTCACGTCGGTGCACCAGCTGGTCTCGGACGGGATCTCGGCCGCCGTGCTCCACCGGGAGTGGCAGGAACTGTACGGCGCGCTGGCGGCGGGCCGCCCCGCCGCACTGCCGGAACTCACCGTGCAGTACAAGGACATCGCGGCCTGGCGGGACGAGCGACTGACGCCGGAAGCGCGACGGGAGCACCTGGAGTTCTGGAAGCGCGAGCTGGACGGCGCCTCCCCCGTCGTGCCACTGGTCACCGACTTCCCCCGGCCGCCGGTGAGCGCACTGGCCGGCGTCCGGCTGCGGCGCGCCCTGACCGGCGATCAGGCCGGGCGGTTGGGCACCCTGGCAAGCAGGCAGGGCGTCACGGAATTCGTGGTCGCGCGCGCCGCCGTCGGGCTTCTGCTGCTGGGCGAGACCGGGCAGTCGGACATCACCATGGGCACCTACACCAGCGGTCGCGACCGGCTGGACCTCGAAGGTCAGATCGGCTTCCACATCAACACCGTCCCGCTGCGGTTCCGGCTCCTGCCCGGCGACGACGTAAGCAGCATCCTCACCCGCTCCCAGCAGGACATACTGCGGGCCTTCCGGCACGAGGAGTATCCCTACGGCTGGACCATGCGTGACCTCGGCTGGGAACGCGGCCGTGACCGCAGCCCGCTGTTCGACGTCATGGTGGCGATGGACCAACTGGACGGGGAGGAGAAACCGCGGCACGAGGGCGGTGTCTCGTTCCGGGCACGCGATCTGCCGCGCCGCTCGAAGGAGGCGGACCTGCAGTTCGTCTTCATCCGCTCCACCGATGAACTCGAGATCGCGCTGACGTACAACAGCGAGATCTTCACCGGAGAACATGCGCAGGGCCTGCTGGAGAGGCTCTGCTCTATTCTCCACTTCATGATCGAAGACCGGTCGGTCTCCGACATTCTGACGCGGGAAGGGGATGGGACCGCGTGAACAGCGAGGACATTCTGGCGGGACTCGACGAGGAGCGCCGGGCCTTGGGGGAGAGCGCCGGGCGGGGCGGCATCGTCCGCGAGAACGCACCGGACGGATCCGAGTGCCGGATCGTGTACGCGCACTGTGCTCCCAATGAGTTGGACGACGTGATCCGGGAGGAGATCGCACGGGCGCGGGACCACGGCTACACCCTGGAGTGGAAGCTGTACGGCCATGACTCCCCCGCGGATCTGGCGGACCGGCTCACCGCCGCCGGGTTGGAGCCGGACGACCGCGAGAGCGTGCTGGTACTGCCCCTGGACGAGGCCGGCCTGGCCTCCTTCGACCCGGCGGGCCAGGACATCCGGCAGGTGACCGACGAGCGCGGGCTGGCGGACTACGCGGAGATCGCCCGCGCGCTCGGGCGGAAGAACGCCGAGGAGGAACGGCAGCGGCTCGCCGCCGAACTGCGCGAGGCGCCCGAGGCGATGAGCATCCACATCGCCTACGTCGACGGGGAACCGGCGTCCTGCGGCCGCGTCTACTTCCGGCCGGGCGGACCCTATGCCGAACTGGCGGGCGGCAGGACCCGCCCGGAGCACCGGCGCAAGGGGTTGTTCACAGCGCTGGTCGGCAGCAGGCTGCGGCAGGCGCGTGAGCGGGGGCGCACCCACGTCTTCGTCGACGCGCTGCCGACCTCCGAACCCACCTTGTGCAAGCGGGGGTTCGAGGTCGTGACCTGGACCAAGCCCTTCGTGTACGAACCCGGCTCCTGAGCCGGTCCGGACGGCGGGGAAGGCGGAAGGAAATCGCATGACAGCGGATGTCGTCGTGGTCGGCAGCGGACCGAACGGCCTGTCGGCCGCGGTCACCATGGCCCGGGCCGGCCTGCGCGTCGAGGTGTACGAGGCGGCACCGGAGGCCGGGGGCGGGCTGCGGAGCAAGGCGCTCTTCCGTCAGGACGTGGTGCACGACATCTGCTCCGCCGTGCATCCGATGGCCGCGGCCTCCGCGTTCTTCCGGGAGTTCGACCTGCAGGCGCGGGGGGTGGAGCTGCTGCAGCCGGCCATCGGTTACGCCCACCCGCTCCCGGACGGGCGGGCGGCGTTCGCCCATCACGACCTGGACACCACCTGTGCGGGTCTGGGGCGGGACGGGCGAGCCTGGCGGGCGCTGATGGAACCGCTGCTGGCGCACAGCCGGGCGGTGGTGGATTTCGCCCTCTCCGGACAGCGCGGCCTCCCCGAGTCCCTGGCGGCGCCGTTGCTGCTGGCACGGGGGATGCTCAGCCACGGCACCCCGCTGGCCCGACTGGCCTTCGCCACGGAAGAGGCGGCGGCGCTGCTGGCCGGCGTGGCGGCCCACGTGGTGGGCCGGATGCCCACGCCCTCGTCGGCAGCGACCGCCCTGCTCCTGGGCCACCTCGCGCACGGCACCGGCTGGCCGGTGCCGCGGGGCGGGAGCACGCGGATCGCCGAGGCGCTGCTGGCGGACGTGACGGCCCACGGGGGCACCGTCACGACGGGGCAGCGGATCACCGATGTGCGGGAGCTGCGGGGGGCCCGGGCCGTGCTGCTCGACGTCGGCCCCAAGGAATTCCTGGCCATCGCGGGTCCCCTGCTGCCACGCGGCTACCGCAGGGGGCTGCTCTCCTTCCGGTACGGCCCCGGCGCAGCCAAGGTGGATTTCCTCACATCGGCCCCGATCCCCTGGGCCGACCCGATGGTGGGCCGGGCCGGAACCGTACACCTGGGCGGACGGCAACGGGACGTCTTCCGTCAGGAGTCACTGACCGCCCGGGGTAAACGCGGAGGTGCTCCGTTCGTCCTCGTGGTGGACCCGGCCGCCACCGACTCCGGTCGCGTCGGGGCGAACGGGCTCCGGCCCGTGTGGGCCTACGCTCATGTGCCCAACGGTGACCCGACGGACCCGGGGGACCTGGTCACGGCGCGGATCGAGCAGTACGCGCCGGGCTTCACCGACACGGTGGTGGAGCGGCGCTCCGTGAGCGCCGCCGATCTGGAACGGTACAACCCCAACTACGTGGGCGGTGACATCGCCGCGGGGGCCATGACGCTCAAGCAGACGCTCTTGCGCCCCGTACCCCGCTGGGACCCGTACCGCACGCCACTGCGCGGGGTGTATCTGTGCTCCGCCTCCACCCCTCCGGGTCCGGGGGTGCACGGCATGGCCGGCTATCTGGCCGCACGCTCGGCGCTCCGCAGGGAGTTCGAAATACGTGCCGCACCCCCGCTCTCCCCCACGCGCTCGGACCGGATTCACCGGGCGGGAGCGGCCTGAGCGGTCAGGCTGCTCCTTCATGTGACAGGGCATCGGTCCCGGGGGCGGCATCCAGCCAGCCCCGTCGGCTCATTTCGATAGCCGCCTGGAAGCGGGTCTGCACGCCCAAGCGGTCGAGCAGGGTGGAGATCAGCCGGCTGAGCGTGCGTGAGGAGATGCCCACTCGTCGGGCGATGGTCTCGTCCTTCACTCCTGCGGCGAGCATCCGGATCACCGCTTCCTCCACCGCGCTCAGCCGCTGGGACGAGACGTCCGCCGCGGCATCCACCCCGGCGGCGGCCACCCAGCAATGGTCGTATACGGCACGCAAGGAGGGCACCAGCGCGGTGCCGTGAACGGCCCAGACGCCCCGCGCACTGTTCTCCGGATCAACCGGGACGAGCGCGAGGTCCCAGTCGATGATCAGCATGCGCTGAGGCAGGTGAGTGGCCAGGCGCACCTGGGCACCGGCATCCGCCAGCTCCCGCACATGACCTGACACCACTCGGTCGCACGCCTGCTGGTGAAGGAAGAGGGCCCGGACGGCAACACCCGAGCTCAGCATCCCCAGGCACCTCAAGAGCATCTCGTCCAGGGACGCAGCCGATGGAGTGGGGGCCCCGTACATCAACCAGACCTCCCGCCGGGCGAGGGCGGCCGCTTTGTCCAGGAAGGATTCCTCATGCTCGGTGGTGGGAAGGGCTTCGACGGCCAGCGTGCGCGTCGGCGACGACCGGGGCACGAGGTAGTCCTGCATGACGGAGACGATGGCCTCACGGGTGTGCGCCATCTGCTCCTGGTACCGGGTGAGCTGACGGTCCTCCTGAGCGAGCAATCCGCTGAGCGCCGCCTCCGGCGCCACTACGGCATACCCGCTGGGGGTGCGAGGAGCGGGGCGCATCAGGCCGACCCTCTCCAGGCCGTCCAGGGCTTCCCCGACCTCCTCCTCCGCGACGCCCAGCGACACGGCCGCCTCACCCATCGTCCAACTCCCCTGCCGCAACGCGAGCTCGTAGAGCCGCTGCCCCAGTTCCTCGGAGGACGGGTTTCCCCTCGCCATCCTGCTCCGATCCACAGACACGCCCGCCCCGGTCAGTGGGGGGCAGGCTCCGCAAGCGATCATGACGAAACGGAACCTCTCATGGGGCATGCAGTCGGGCAAGTCGGAAATCGGACATAACTTTGTCAAGATTTATGCATTACTTGGTGCTACATTGCCATTTTTGCCTAACAAGCTGTTCGTAACGGTCGGCCTGCGTGGCTGCTCCGGAGTCGAGGACGAGACGCTCGGCACTGCCTGGCGATCCAGCACCGTGGCTGTTTCCCGCAGGTCGGCCCCCTGTTCGCCTCCCCCGGCAGCCAGCACAATGCCGGGATGCACAACCGCGCCGGTAGCCACTGCCGCCCAGGAGTGGTGCCGGCGGACTCCTCCCCGTCTGACAACGAGCCGGGAAGTCATCTACGGAAGGGCAGTGCTCGTGAATCGAGTCGGTGTCGCGCTGGTCGGCCCCGGAGGCGTGAGCCGACGACATGTCGAGGCACTCGCCCATGTGGACGGTGCAGTACTCCGCGGCATTCTGCACCAGAGCCCCATGACCGGATTCCCTGAGTCCAACGCCAGGTACCTCTCCTGGAGTCAGTTACTCAGCGACGCGTCAGTGCAGTTGGTGTCCTTCTGCACCCAGGGCCGCACCCAGACGCGCCTTGCCCGGCAGGCTCTCGGAGCCGGCAAGGCGGTGCTGCTGGAGGGAATCGCGGCCCACTCGACCGCCGAGCTGGACCAGCTCGTGGAACTGTCGGAACGGACCGGTCGCCCGGCCGGGGTCATGCTCCCCTACCGGTACGGTCTCCCTCAGGATCTGCTGCAGGGAGGTTGGCGCAGCAGCGCCACCGCCACGCTGGCGATCTCGCGCTACCACCCTCCTGCCCCGCCCGGGTGCTCCGCCGAATGCGGCGCAGCCCCGGCCGTGGCCCGAGTCATCACGCGCCTGGGCATGCATTACCTCGACGTGGTCTGCCAGTTACTCGGGCCTCTGGCCGAAGTCCTTGTCGCGGGCCCGCAGGAACGAGCAGGGAACGCGGGGGGCCGGGTGGCGGGTGTGGTGCGCTTCGCCGCCGGCGGCGTACTGAGCTTCGCAGTGACCTGCGAGTCCCCCACCCGTATCGAGAGGCTTGCCGTTCTCGACGTGGACCAGAGCCTGATCATCGAGGACGGCCGGATCGTCACCGACGGAGCCGCCGGGCCGGTCGAACGGCCCGTCATGCATGTTCCGGGACTGCGTACCGAGGTGTACCGCGATATGACGGAGGCCGTCATGACCGGTCGGCCGCCCCGGAGATGCCACCTCTCCGCAACCCGGGCCGTGACCGTGATCCTGGATTCCGTACGGCGCCAGTTCGAGGCCGCGGCAGGCGATGCACACCACGGGTCGCGAGGTGGCCGCCCATCAGCTTGAGGGCCTCCGCGGCCTCGTCGGGGTGGTGAAGAACCCCTCGACGGTTCGCCCCCCACGGCCGAACAAGTCTGTAGAACGTGTGGAGGGGCCCTGGTGCCATAACGGCACCAGGGCCCCGAAGGAACTGCTACACCATCTGCCGACCCTGATACTGCGTCGGCCTTCTGTTTCCGCCGCCCCGACCGGAATGCTGTCGGGGGTGCGGGGATCGCGGTTGCTTGACCGGAGACCACCTCACTATCGATGTCCTGCGGTACCCGGGCTCACCACTTCCGCCCGGGCGATCCTGATGGCGCGCTTTCCTCCGTTCTTCCCTCTGGGATCAATCACTTACCAACTGCTGGTGTTGCGCACTGCTCTGTGGCCTGCGACAGCGCCACTCTCCGGCAGCCAGCCCCGTTGCCCGTCCTGCGTCTGCGCTGGCTTAGAACCCCACTGCCGGACTTCCCGGTGCGCGCGCCCGCAGCCGACGCCTTCACCGAGGTGCTGCTCACTGACCTCACTGCTGGGTACTGCTCATGGCGGCCCCTGATCACTGCGGGCCACCCGGTCCGGCAGTCAGTCCCGTCACCGTCCTGCAAAAACCCTGGCTTCGGAACTCCACCGCCGCACCGTCCTGCACACTGCAACTACGGGTACTACTGCCGGCAGTTCATCTCTGCCAGGCCCTGTGGATCTCGGCTACGAGAGAAACCATAATCACGCCAGCACCCAATGTCTACTGCCGCCAACATAAATTTCCGCGTGTTCGACAGTGAGGTAATCGACCTCGAACAGCAGCGAGAGTGAGTCGTTTGCGGGCAGCCTCGCAGTAACACTTGCTCAGCGCCGATCTCGGTCGCGGGCGCCAGATCTGTCCGACAGCGGGCCCCGCGGAGCCGACCGGGAGGGACAGACGCAGCAAGAACGAGGGTGATGCGCCGCCGGACCCTCCGGCGCCGGATCCGGGCAGGTACCTGTTCAACGCGCGGAGCCGTACTCGGCGATAACCCCCTCCGCGAGCCAGCAGTGCGCCCTTCCCAGGCTGGGTCCGGGGGTGGTGGTGAGGGTGTCCAGATGCTGCCAGTAGCGACGGAACGGAGCAACGGTGGTTTGCATATCCGTGGCCATGAACGCACGGAAGTGAGGTGTGTCCTCCGTATCGTAGGCACGGGCACAAGCACGGCAGAAAGCGTCCAGCGCCTCGCACCTGTGCGGTGCACGTCCAGCGGCGACGGCGGGTGCGGCACCGTCCGCTGCGTCGAGGAGCGCCGCATACATCGACGCCTTGTCCCGCACATGGGACGCGGCCCAGTAACCCAGGAACGCGGGCTCCGCTACGAGGAAGTGGAGCTCGGCATAGGCCAGTACGGCATCGGGTGTGGGGTCGCACGGCGGCTCGGGAACGGCCTGTGCGGTGATGGCATCGGCCAGGCGCCTCGGCAAGGTCGGAGGGAGGACGCGCTGCCACGCCCGGGCGAAGTCCGCAGTGGCCTGTGGCCGGCGCTGAACCCTGGCCAGCACGCGCAGCCGGCGCAGCCGCTCCGGGCCGGAGCATCCCTCCAGCGCCTGCAACGCCGCCTCACGCCATCGTAATTCCGCCAACTGCGTCTGTGTACTCGCCAACTGCTCGGCCACCAGATCGCCGAGACGCTGCCCACCGGTCGCGACGTTGGTGATGGCCGCGATCGGCACATCCAGCGCACGTAGCTGCTGCACCAGCTTCAGCTGTTCCAGCGCCTGTGGCGGGTAACGGCGATGGCCTCCCTCGCTGCGCGGGGCCGTCGGCAGCAGGCCGATGTCGGTGTAGTAGCGGATGGCCTTCACCGACAGCCCTGTACGTGTGGAAAGTTCCCCAATCGACCAAGTGACTTGCATCTCAGCCCCTTGAATCTCCCGTGCGGTGGAGGTCATAGCGTACGAAGCGTCGGCCCGACAACACGAGGCGAGGGCCGGATGTCCGGCTCCGGTGGACGGCGGGGGAGTCTGCCGGAGCCGGGCCGGACACCATGGCCGTAAGGGCCCATGGCAGGACAGAGCTGGAGCAGCATACGGCCGCTCCGTCGCGGGGCGACACCCGCCGGGTCGCGGCCGGGCTGCAATAGCGGCTCAGGAGCAGGCGCGGCGTCTCAATCTCGTCGTCGGCGCGCAGTGTCACACGGCACAGCCGCACCAACAGCGCCTCTGGGCCGAAGGGACCACGGCCTCGCTGTACCCTGCCGCGTTCTTGCCTCCTTCGAGCTACGACATTTGTCCTGCGGAACTGCTGACGTATCGCCATGGCCGGGGCGGTCGCGGGCCGGAAGGATGATCACGTAACGAGAAGCGAGGCGCCGAAGGGCGCGAGGAGTTCAGCGATGAGCAGCAGCACGAAGACGGTGGCCGGGCCGCGGAAGACGGGGGCGGGGCCGGCCGGTGCCGGTCCGGCGGGCGGGGCGGGGGGTCCGGGTGCACGGGGCGGGTCGCCGCTCACCCCGCTGGTGATCGACCTCGGAGTGCCGCTCGCGCTCTATTACGGCCTGCGCTGCGGCTTCGGGGTGTCCTCGCTCTGGGCGCTGGCGGCCGGAGCAGCGGTGGGGGCCGTCCGCGGGGGCATCGGCCTGGTGCGGCACCGGCGGCTGGAGCCGCTGCCGCTGCTGGTACTGATCAGCAGTGTCGTCGGCATGGTGCTGTCGCTGGTCAGCGGCAGCGAGCAGTTCATGATCGCGAAGGATTCGTTCGGCAGTGGTGTGATCGGCCTGGTGACGTTCTGGTCGGCGTTCACCACGCGGCCGATGATGACCGAGGGGCTGCGCCCGTTCTTCACCAAGGGCGATCCCGGGCGGCTCGCGGCGTGGGACCGCATAGCGGACCGCCCCGCGTTCCGGCGGGTGGAGCGCCGGACCACGCTGGTCTGGGGCACGGCCCTCACCGCCGAATGCGCGGCCCGGGTGATCCTCGCCTTCGTCCTGCCCGTCTCCACGATGGTGTGGCTCTCCACCGTCCTGCTGGTCGGGGCGATCATCCTGGCCGTGGTGGTCGGTGCGGTGGTGGCCGGCCCGCTCCAGACCATGCTGGACGAGGAGACGGCGACAGCTGCCTGAGCGAGGGCATGGGCTGGGCGGCACCGGAAACAGGGGCCCGGTACCGCCCAGGTCCGGCGAGCAGGCCCGTACCACCGCCGCCGGGCCCAGAGGGACGGCCACCAGGAAAGAAACCGGCCCCGTCCGAACATCCGGCCCGGACCAGGCGGGGTTCAGATCCCTCCGGCCGACGGTGGCCTCTCCAGCGGGCGCACCACGATGTTCCCGGCCCGGCCCCGGCCGATCTGCGGGAACCGCGAACGGGCAACAGGTACCCCGTCATGACGTGGGCAGCGTCCTCGCCACCGGCGAGGCGTACAGCCGCACCGCAATATGGGCACAAAACCACGGTGCGTCACATAAACGACAAGAAGGCATTCCTAAACTCTGATGACGCACAGTGACACGATCTGATGTAAAGCTGGGCAAACAGTCATCACCTATGAGGAGGAACCAGCGTCCCGCTCGGGTCTGAACTCCGCGCACTTCGTAACGTTTCTGTCGTGTGGTGGCAGCGCGGAGCGGCCGTTCAGATACCCGCCTCGGTGCGGCAACGATGGGCCCGCTGGTGTCGGCATCCGGTTTCCGCCCGACTGCTGTAACGCACCGGCATGCGGAAGAGAGGGACAGACAGCTATATGAAGATCCGTAACTCCCTGGCCTCGTTCGGGGCTGCCGCGCTACTGATACTCGGGACCTTCAGTGGCCTGGAGTCTCCCGCGGCGGCGGCTGGTCCGGATGACGCGGTCTCCCAGTCCACGTCGCAGGACGACGGCCGCACCGACACCGGATCCGCCACGGCGGCTCCCATGGCCCCCGCGGACAACGCGGAGCAGGCCAGCAGCAGCTCCGAGCGCGGTCTCGCACGGTGCTGGAACGGACGTGTCTCGGGCCGGGACTTCTACATGACGTGTTCCGGTAACGGCTACAAGGTCTACCTGGACTGCACCAACGGCCGGTACAAGTTCAACACCGTCTTCTACGGCACGTGGAACCATCGGCTGACCTGCCCGGTGGGCACCTCCGCGGTCTGGGGAGGCAGCTGGCAGTGACCTCGCTCGGCATGAGCTGAGGAATCACCCGGCTGGTGTGTGGCCTCGGAAATCGAGGTCGCACACCAGCCGTTGCCTTGCAGATGCCATGGCATCACCGGATTACCACCACGGCCGCCTACGAATGCCCTTCACGCGCGCCGCCGGTCGAGCCAGCCCGGAGCTTGCCCGGCTACTGACCGATGCCGTCGGCCGGCTTCAGCTCGGGCGCCGGGGCGGCCCCACCACCCTTCTGCGTGGACAGCGGGCGCGGCTTGATCCCGGGCGACGGCGGCATGGCAGGTGCCGCAGGCCGCGACCCGCTCATGGGCGCCCGTTCCACCCGGCGGGGCAAAGTCCACCGCTGTACCTAGTAGCCCTGACCAGCCATAACACCGTTCACCTTGAGTCGAGGCTTGTCAATCTTGCTGCTGCGGAGTATATAGATGGTGTCGTCATGCGCATCTCGTCTTCGGGAGAGGAGTGACTGATGATGCTCATGCGAACCGACCCCTTCCGCGAGCTGGACCGCCTCACTCAGCAGGTGCTGGGCACCGCGGCGAGGCCGGCGGCCATGCCGATGGACGCCTTCCGCGAGGGCGACACCTTCGTCGTCGAGCTCGACCTGCCCGGCGTGGACCCGGAGTCGATCGACCTGGACGTCGAGCGCAACGTGCTGACGGTCAAGGCCGAACGCCGCCCGAGCACAAGCGAAGGCAGCGAGATCCTCATCTCCGAGCGGCCCGCCGGAGCCTTCAGTCGCCAGCTTTTCCTCGGTGAGACCCTGGACACCGAGCGCATCGACGCCTCCTACGAGGCCGGGGTGCTGCGACTGCGGATCCCGGTCGCTGAGCAGGCCAAGCCTCGCAAGATCGCCATCAGCGGCGGCGACACACGCAAGCAGATCAGCGGCTGAACCGGCAGCGACGGGCGGGGGTCCCGGATACGGGCTCCGCCCGCGCGACAAGCCTCCCCTACGGGCCGTCCACTCGGGAGGAACCAATGCCTATGCACTGGGGCGCGTTCTTGTCCGCAGTCCAAGACCGCGGCGAATACTCCACACAGGCCGAGGCCGAACGGGCCTCCCGCGTCGTTCTCGCCCTGCTCGGTGCGCATCTGGTGGGAGAAGTGCGAGCCGAGCTGGCCGCCCGGCTCCCCGAGACGCTGGCACTCATCCTGCTCAACCCTCTGCAGGCGCATGAGCCACTCTCGCCCGAGCGGTTCGTCAGGGCGACTGCCGCCTGGATCGACGGCGCGACCGAGAAGACCGCCTGGTGGGACGTCAGTGCCGTGCTCAGCGTCGTGGCCGACACCGCGGGCCCAGCCCTGATCAACCGGGTCCTGATCCAGCTCCCGCCGGGCTACGACCTTCTCTTCGGCCACCCCCAGCCGAGCTGAAACACCGGCAGCGGTGGGATGGGAAGGAGCCCGGTCCGAGAGCTCCGTCAAAAGGCGGCCCCCGTGGTGGTCAGTTCGGCACAGGGCGTGCTGGATCGCCGTATCGGTGGCCTTCTCCACCGGCTGCCAGGCCATCACCCGGGAGGACAGGGAGAGCACGACGGCCCGGCGGCCGTCGCCGGTGACGCCGGCGCGGGTGGCGTAGCCGGGGACGCTGCCCGGGTGGGTCCAGTACCAGCCGCCACAGGGCAAGGGGAGCCGGGCGACGCCCAGGCCGTACCGTCCGCCGAGACGCGTGTCCACGGTGGTCCTCATCTCCGCCAGTTGCGCGGGACGCAGCAGTCGGCCGCCCATGAGCGCCTGCCAGAAGCGGGTCAGGTCATCGGTGGTGGTGATCAGCTCAGCGGCTGGACCGGCCCAGCTGTGATTGAGCCTCGTGGTGTCGATCAGTGGCCCGCCCTCGGTGAACTGCTCGTAACCTCTGGCGTGCGGACGCGGCAGGTAAGCCCGCCGCTGGGGCGTAAGCGTGTGGGGCGCGAAGGTGTTTGTCAGGCGCAGCGGCCGCAGGATGCGGTCGGCCACCTCCGTGGACCAGTCACGACCGGTCACCTTCTTGATGATCATGCCGAGTACGACGTAGTTGGTGTTGGAGTACGACCAGCTCCCGTCACCGGGCTTGTGCCGCATCGCTATCGCCAACAACCGTTCCGGCGGGATGTCGTCGTTCCAGTGGCAGCGGTACCCCTGGGCGGAGGTGAGGACGGGCAGGTCGTTGGCATAGTCGTACAGGCCGCTGGTGTGCTGGAGCAGCTGCCGCAGAGTGATCCTGGTGCCGTCGTTGCCGTTGCCCTGCACCACGCCGGGCAGCCACCTGTCGACGGTGTCGTCCAGGGACAGCCGCCGCTGCCCCGCGAGTTGCAGCACCACCGTGGCCACGAACGTCTTGGTATTGCTGCCCATTCGGAAGTACCCGCCCTTCGGCACCGGTCGGCCGGTTCCCAGGTCGGCCACTCCGCTGCGAGCCGACCACCGGCCGCGCGGAGTGCGCACCTCTGCCTGAACTCCGGTGACACCGGCGGAGCGGATCGCGTCCACGTCGTGCCGCAACACCCGCTGGCTTTGATCGTCCACGGCCGCGGTCGACGCGGCCGGGAGCGCCCCGGCGCTGAGAAGGGCGAGAACGGCCACCAGTGCCACGCGCCCTTGCCGACGGCGCGCTGCGCGGGCGCCGCGTCCGCTCCCCTTCACGGCATGCACGTTTACCGCACCTCTCCTCGCCGCCTCGCGGCCACCCCTGTTCTCGTGTTCTCGAAACCACGCATGGGCTGTGCGGTACGCGGAACGCGGGGGACCATCCACGGCTCATATAACACCCGCTCTCGCGGTGCCGGCCTCCTTCCTCGGCCTGGTCCTGCCGGAGCTCGCGCGCGACGAACGATGTACTGCCGCGTCGTGCTCCACGACGATGTCGTGCCACGCGGTCACGGCCGACGTCGACGGGTTCCGCCCCCGGGCATCTGACCGTGCCTCAAGGCTGCCGCTCAATCCACCCAGTCGTGCAACCCCACTCGAAGAGCCCCGGTCAGCTCGGACGGGGCGATCTGCAGAGCCATGGTGAGGGCGGCGATCAGGCTGACTCCGGCGCCTGGAGGAGGCATCGGCTGCCGCCGCGGCGGGGCTGCCGAGGCGGATACGGTGGACGCGGCCGCGCTCGCCGCCGATGCCTACGACGAGGGCCAGCTCCAACCCGCCAGCAAGGCCGCGCAACACAGGCCTAGAACGAGGCCCACGGCCTGGGCGTCGACGCGCCGGCGATGGGTGTCGAGGAGCCACAGGCGTTCCGCCTCGTTGGCGGGACCGTGCCGCACCAACTCGGCGAACTGCTGCAACCGGTCTGCTCGGCCACCTCACCGATGTGCAGTCGCTCGGCCGAGGTTTCGGTAGACGTCACGCAACGCAGTCCAGGACTTGATCTAGACCTCGCTCCAGTTCGTAACGTTGGCGGCATGACCAGCACTGATCAACAGCCGCTCAGCTCGCCCTTCTCTGCTACCAGCACGGCCCAGGACGTCATCGCCGGCTTCGACCTCTGCGGTAAGAGCGCCGTCGTAACCGGGGGCTACTCCGGACTCGGCCTGGAGACCACCCGCGCTCCGCCGGCGCCGACACGGTACGGAAAACTTTCGCCGTCAAGGCGACCAGCCCGGACCAGCTCACTCGGCGGTCGACTGGCGCCGGGGGAAGAAAGATTGAGCCATGGCACACCGCAATGCACCCGCTGCGAGCACCGCCGCCCTGGCCACCAAGATCAAGCACCAGTTGCCAGGCGGCATACCGGCGTAACGCTGCACGTGCCCGCCGCAGCGGCGGGTCCCCCCCGTACGATGGGTTCGCGGAAGCGACCGATGAGCGAGGGGTGCCCGAAGTGATTAGAAGGTTGCAGGCGGTCGCGCTGGACTGCGCCGACCCGGTACAGCTCGCGGAGTTCTACGCGGATCTGCTCGGCGGCCGGGTCGTCGCGGACCCGGAGGACTCCGACTGGTTCGAGGTGCACGGGTTCGAGGGAACGCCGCTGGCCTGCCAGCGCGTGGACGGCTACCAGCCACCCGAATGGCCCGGCCAACGGCACCCGCAGCAGCTCCACCTGGACTTCGACGTGGACGACCTCGACGGGGAAGAGAAGCGGGCGCTCGCCCTCGGCGCGACCTTGCTGGAGCGGACGGACCAGATCCGCCCCGGGGCCAACTGGCGGGTCTATGCGGACCCGGCCGGCCACCCGTTCTGCTTCTGCCTCCACTGAGTTGACCGCAGCCGCTGGGACATGCTTGTCGCACGACTCTGTGCACTGAGCCTGTGGCGAGCGGGCCAGGGTAGGTCTGAGTGAGACCGCGCTCCACCGTCTCACCCGCGCCACCCCGGTCACCCGCCGGCCGTCCGGCGGCAAGGCCGTCAGTGCCCTGCCCGCCCGGTAACACGCGCCAGGACCGGCCGGGGCCTCGTGGCCCTGGCGCGGTACAAGTCCCGCACAAGCTCTGTGACGATCGGCGTGCAGCCGCGGCGGCGCATCACCGGGGCGCACAACTCGTTTCAGCTCACCCGCCCGTCCTCAGAACGGACGGCTGCCGGGTATCTGATAAGGAGGAACCACGCAGCCGGTAGAAAAACGGCGGCGTGAAGGCGTTTGCTGCCGGCCGCCGAAGCAGCCGGTCAATACGTCCGACGATGAGGCGGCCAACGCTCGACAGGCGGACGCTGACGGCGGACAGACACGGCACTCTGCGTAGGGCGAAGTATCCGAGGGAGCCTGCGATACCTCGGCCGTCACCTGAACGAGCGATTTCACCCTGGGGTCGGTGGCGCCACACTCGGGAGGGGGACGGTGCGCACATCCGTTTCCCCTGTTCCGCAGACCGAAGGAGGACCGTCATGTCCATGTTCATGCGTGTCAGGTCCGTCGGTGCGGCGGCAGCCCTGTTCTTGGCGGCGGCGGCCGCCACGGGGCCTGTGGCCGCCGCCGACCCCGGGCGCACGCAACGGGCAACCTTCAACTGCGCCGGTTCGATCAACGTGAACGTCCATCCCGTCAACGGTGCCGTCGACGGCAGAAGCAGCAGCAACTTCCGCTGTGCGACGCCGGATGAGTCCTTCCCGGCCGAGCTGATGATCTCCGGCTCGGTGACAGGCAGCGGCGACCTCTTCTACCAGACGCGAACCACTGACACTCTCAGGCGGACGGACACGGGTCAGAGCCTCCGGTTCACGATCGACCGTCGCTTCGACCGGGACACGACCGCCGCGTCCGGCAACGCCACCGAGCGTGGCACCGGCAGCCAGGCGCGCGACTCCGGCACCGGCATCTTCGGGACGGGCACGAATCTGGTGACGTTCGTCATCACCGACAACTACATGCTCGACATCAACACCTGACCACCGCGGGAGAACCTGCGCCTGGTAGCCGCTCCGGCAGCACAGGCCAAGGCCGGTGGTCCCCGCTACGGCCTGTCCGGCGGATCATGAGCGTGTCCCTGGTGACGCCGCCGGTCGCCCAGGCGAGCAGGTTGACCGTGCCGTCGCGGTTCTCGCGGCCGAACACGATCCGCTCGCCGTCGGTGCTGTGGTGGCCGTCGGGCGCTGCGGTGCTGTTGTGGCCGTGTCCTTGCCGAAGCGGCCGATGGCGCCCGCACCGCCGATGCCTTGTCCGCACGCGCCGCGAGCCCGGCGGCGCCGGAGGCCACGCCGGTCAGGAAGAGCGCCGCCCGAAGTCGTAGTCGTACACGCGTCGGCGAGCCCGGCGGCCAGGGCGGACGCGTGCCGCTCCCCCGCGCCGTGCGCGCCCCTTTCAGGGGTGAACACGGGAGCATCGCTTGGCACCGAGCACCGCTTCCCCGATCCTTGGCACGACGGGTGGCCGTCGACGCACTTCTTCGTCACCGGATCGAGGAGCGCACCTGGATGAGGACGTCTTCCACCGTCCGTCCCCGGCCCGCCGCCAACTACACCAGCTGCGCGGCCGTCACCTCCGCCGGCCCGACCGGCGAGGGTGACTTCTTCATCTCCGCGCAGTCCGACGGCCTTGGCGGCCCGAACTGCGGCACACCCCCGGGCGAGGAACACTGACCGCACCAGGGGCTCCAGGGGCACCAGGCGCCGGGCGCCCACCAGCGGCTCCCTGGTCGCGGCGGAGGGCCTGGGTGCTGCTGCTCCTGGTGTGCCTGTTCGGGTGTGGGGCGGCCGTGGGAGCGCACGGTCTCCAGCCCCTGCTGTCCGCTGAGACGATCATGCCTGCCTCGGCCGAGTCACTGCGCGCCGACGCCGTTCTGGTCTCCCGTTTCGGCGCCGGGGAACCACACCTGTTGCTCCGCGCCACGGCTTCCGGATCCGTCGACGACGCGGAGGCCGCGAGGGCGGGCCAGGACCTCACCCGCCGACTCGCGGCCGACCCTCGCACCGTATGGGTACGCGGCTACTGGCCGCATGGGCCCGCCGAGTTACGTACGGCCGACGGGCGCCGAGCACTGGTGCTCGTCCGCTTCCGAGGGGACGAACGCGCGGCGCGCTCCGCCGGGGACGACGTCATCGCCCGGTACACGGGGCAAGCCGGCCCCTTGCGTATCTCCGCAGCCGGAAAGGTCGCCGTCCTCTCCGAGAGCGATCGTCTGAGCGAGCGCGGACTGCGCCTGGCCGAGACCGTCACGGTGCCCCTGGTGCTGCTGGTCCTGCTGTGGGCGCTCGGGAGTGCGGTGGCGGCGCTGATCCCGGTGGTGGTGGGTGTACTCGCCGTCGTCACCACCACAGCGTTCCTGCGCCTGCTCACCGAGGTCACCCCGGTGTCGGCGTTCGCTCTCAATATCACCACGGCCCTGGGGTTCGGGCTCGCCGTCGATTACTGCCTGCTCCTGGTCAGCCGCTTCCGGGAGGAACTGGCTGAGGGGGCAGCTCCCGGCCCGGCCCTGCGGGCCACGCTGCGGACGGCCGGGCGTGCCGTGAGGTTCTCCGGGGCCATCGTCGCCGTGTGCCTGGCCACGTTGCTGCTCTTCCCGCTCCCCCTGGTCCGGTCGATCGCCTACGGCGGTGTCACGGTGGTGCTGGCCTCCGTCGCGGCGGTGCTGGTGGTGGTTCCGGCTCTGCTGGTGCTGCTCGGGGAACATGTGAACCGCTGGGACGTCTTCGCCCGGCTGCGCCCTCGCGGAAAGGTTCGCCCCGGTGAAGGGGCGGGGGCGTGGTACCGGCTGGCCATGTGGGTGACGCGGCGCCCGGCAGCGGTCACGCTCGGCGTGCTGCTGCTTCTGGGGCTCCTGGCCGCACCGTCGGCCCTGACGAGGTTCGGCATGTACGGCGACCGGCTGCTCCCACAGTCCTCCCCCGTCGCCCGGACGACCCGGGAAGTGCGCACCGACTTCGCGGCGAACGCGTCACAGGGGGCGTTCGTCGTGCTTCCCGGTCTGCGGGCCGCACGTTCCGCGGACGCCCTCGACGCGTACGCCCGCCGGTTGTCCCGCGTCCCGGGCGTGCGGCGTGTGGATACGGCCAGCGGCGCCTACCAGCAGAGCCGGAGGTCGGAGCTGCCGGCCGGCAGTGCCGACCGGTATGCGGCCGGCACCACCACGTGGCTGTCGGTGGTTCCCTCCCCCGCTGCTCCTCCTGCCGCGGGTACCCTCACGCCGGAGGCGAGGGCCCTGGCCGAGAGGCTTCGTGGACTGCCCGCTCCGGTGCCGGCGCTTGTCGGCGGGGCGGGAGCCCAGTTGGCGGACGTGGAGGAGGCGCTGACCGCACGGCTGCCGCCGGCCGTCGGCATCGCGGCCTGCGTCACGTTCGTGCTGATCTCGGCGTTCGCCCGCAGCTTCCTCATACCGGTCAAGGCACTGCTCCTGAACGCCCTGAGCCTGCTGGCCACCTTCGGGTTCCTGGTGGCCGTCTTCCAGGAAGGGTGGTCGGCCGGCCCGTTCTCCGGGCCCCGGGGCGTGGGCGTCACCGATGTGATTGCGCCGATGATGTTCTCGATCGTGTTCGGTCTCTCCATGGACTACGAGATGTTCCTGCTGTCACGCATCGTCGAGGAGCACCGTCGTGGTGCTTCCACGCCGACCGCCGTGGCCACCGGCCTGCAACACAGCGGGAGGCTGTTCACCTCGGCAGCCGTCGTGTTCGCGACCGTCTCGGCCTCACTCGCGCTGTCGGACCTGCTGCACTTGCAGGTGGTGGGTGCCGGGCTGGCCATGGCGGTCCTGTTGGACTGCACTCTCATCCGCGCGCTGCTCGTCCCCGCGGTGATGCAGCTCGCCGGCCGGGCGAACTGGTGGCTGCCGGGCCCGGATCGTCACGTCAGGAAGACCGGCAGGGACCGGAGGCCGTAGACGATGGAGAGCTCCCGGAAAGCCGCCTCCTCCGGTTCGATCGCCAGACGCATGGCCGGGAAGCGTCGTAGCAGCGCGGGGTAGGCGGCCCGTAGCTCCATTCTCGCCAACTCGGCGCCGATGCAGCGGTGAATTCCGTGACCGAAGGCCAAGTGGGCCGGAACGTGGCGGGCCGGATCGAATTCCCCGGCGCCCGGGCCGTAGGAGCCGTCGCGGTTGGCGGCACTGAGCGAACACAGCACCAGGTCTCCCCTCGCTATTCTCACCCCGGAGATGACGATATGCCGCCGGGCGAACCGCGGGAACGCCACCTGGACCACGGAGAGGTAGCGCAAAAGTTCCTCCACCGGCCCGTCGACGGAGATCTGTCCGTCGCGGATCCGGCGGCATGTCTCGGGGTCCTGCAGGAGAATCAGGGTGCCCAAGGCCAGCATGCTTGCCGTTGTCTCCAGCCCGCCGATCAGTACTCCGTCGACCAGGCCGGCGAGTTCCCTGTCGTCGATCTCGTCGCCGTGCTCGCGGACGAGCATGCCGATCAGGCCGTTCCCCGGGGATACGCGCTGCTGTCGCACGAGTTCGACGAGCTCTGTCATGGAACTCGACGTCGCACCGAGGATTCCGTCAGGTCCATCGGACGCGTCGAAACGGGCCATGCTCAGTTTCTGGAACTCCGCTCGTCCTGCGTGCGGAACGCCGAGCAGTTCGCAGAGTGTCAGAGCGGGAAGGGGCAGGGCGAACGACTGCACCAAGTCGACAGGGCCGGCTGCGCCCGCCATCGCGTCGAGCCTGGTCTCAATGATCTCGTCAATCACGGGAGCAAGTCGCACGAGCCGCCGGAGGGTGAATTCCGGGGTCAGCAGGCGGCGGAGCCTGGTGTGATCGGGCGGGTCGGTGAATCCCAGCCCCCCAGGATTGCGTCCCGCGTCGACGCCCGCCTGCTCCACCAAACGGGAGAAGTCGTTACTGAACGCGTCCGCCTGACTGAGAACAGCCTTGACCTCGTCACGGCCGGTGACCAGCCAGGCGTTCACGCCGAACCACTTGGCCACGCTGACGATCGGTTCCGATCCGCCCTCCCCGGCTGCGCCGACGACGGGGTCCAGCCCCTCACGGCGCAGGGCGTCCGATATGGAATCGGGCAGCAGCGCTGCCGCTGGGAATCCAGCGCCCCTTCCGCCCGTTGCGCGCATGCGCAGAGCATGCAGACGCGCCAGGAGAGACAGGAGGGGCACAGCAAGGCAGCGGCGGTGACGACTGCTCACACCCGGACCGTAGCGCCCCGCCGCTCACCGGAGGCGAGCCTTTCCGCCGATTCAGCCGAACCGGCGGAAAGGCCGGGCAACGCGCATACCTGCCGGGGTGCGGAGGTGGGCGTCCCGGATGACTGGGGCCAGGTGGTCAGATCCGCCAGGCGCGGATGCGGTCGGCAGCGGCGTACGCGTCACTGCGCCCGGCGTCGATGTCGCGGGCGAGGTCTATCAGCGCGCCGTACGGGGCGTCGATGCCCTCCCCGGCGGCGTTCATGTACGCCACGACGATGCCCGCGCCGAACAGCGCGTTGCGGGCCGGGAGCGGACGCAGCCGGATGACGGCGTGCATGAGCGCGGCCGCGCGCCAGGCGTTGTCGACGAGCGCGCCGACCTTGGGGGTGTTGACGCGGTGACGTCCGACCGCCGCGACGAGACAGCTGAAATCGTGGATGACGGGCGCCTTGGGCAGGACCTCCGCCTGACGCTCCAGGAGCCACCGGATATCGATGTGGAGCTCCACAGTCAGGCGGCCCGCCCCGGAGCGTCCAGCCGGTCGGGGGCGTCGTCGGGGAAGGCCGCGTCGAACACATCGGCATTGTCCGCGACAAAGGCACGGAACACCTCGGCCGCACCTTCCAGGCGGGGATCGCGCACAGCATTGATCGCGGCCTCGGTGATGAGCGCGGTCACCGTGGTGCCCTCGGCCTCGGCACGCTCCTGGAGCCGCGCGTGGAGTTCCTCGGGGACCCGGATCGTCACAGGTTTCGATGCCATGCCCCGACCGTACAGCAGGGCGTACAGCACAGGTACAGGTTCAGCGGAATCCCTCAGATTTTCCAGGCGCCCAGCGGGGTCCGCCCGGTGCCGGGCTCTTCCCGGACCGTGGTGGCCGAAGGCGCGGCGGTGTTCAGCACGGGAGCGCCCAGCTGGGCGTCCAGGTCCCGGCGGCGCCGTGGCCGGCCGTGGTGGCGGTCAGGTGGGCGCGGAGTGTGCCAAGCGCCGGGTGGGGATTGTCGCGGTGCCACAGGAGCGAGTGCGGGTAGACAGGGGTCGGATCGGTCACCGGAATACGGCGCAAGCCGTGGCCGGCGGGCCAGACGAGGCGGGAGTCGGCGCCCATGAAGGTGGCCAGGGCCGGGGTGTCGGCGATGGTGTCGAGGAGCGCGTCGGAGCCGAAGTTGGGGCCGGTCGCCTCGATGGTGAGGCCGAACTCGGCGACGAGGTCGTCGTAGTAGGCGGCCCACTCGGTGCCGGGGACGATACCGGGCATCCAGATCCGGTGCCCCGCGAGCTGCGCGACGGTCACTGAGCGGGCCGCGGCCAGCGCGTGCGCGGGGCCGGTGAGGAGCTGAAGGTTCTCATCGAGCACCCGGACGCATTCGATGTCCTCGGGAAGGGGGTGCCCGGGCGCGGCGACGGCGCGGAAGGACGCGTCGATCGCACCGGAGCGGATGGCCTCGACGGCCGTGTCGATATCGAAGAGCATCACCACGTCGAGGTCCGTCTCGGGGTGCGCGCGGTGGAAGCCGCGCATCAGCGCCGACTGTGCGCTGCGCGAAGCGATCACGTCGACGCGCAGCGGCCTGTGCCCGGCGTGCACCGACGCGGCCGCGCGCTCGGCCACGCGCAGCAGCTCACGCGCGTGCGGCAGAAGTGCCTGTCCGTCGATGGTGAGCTCGGCACCGCGCGCGGTGCGGGTGAACAACCGCACACCGAGGTCGCGCTCGAGCGCGGCGACGCGCTTGGAGACGGCCTGCTGCGTGACGGCCAGCTCGACGGCGGCTACCTGGAACTGTCCCGCGTCGGCGACGGCGACAAAGGTCCGGACGGCGTTGAAGTCCATACCTGCCACCCTAGCCACACAACCAATGGTTGTGCGGTAGAGGCCCTGTAGTTGTTTGACCAGTAGTGATGGCGCTCGCTTTGATGCTTTTGCTAGCTGGTTGGTTGTGCGAGAGGGCGGGCGTGGGCGTGCGGGGCGGGCATCGGCTGGGGCGGCGGTTCGGGTGGCTCCGGGCGGCCTACGGGACCAGCGCGCTGGGCACGTGGCTCGCCTTCGGCGCGTTCCCGCTGATCGCCATCGAGGTGCTGGACGCCGGACCGGCCCAGGTCGCCGCCCTCTCCGCCGTGGGAACGGCCGTGGGCGCCGCCGTGGCGGTGCCGCTCGGACCGTGGGTGGAGTTCCGCCGCAAGCGGCCGGTGCTGATCACGACGGACCTGGTGCGGTGCGTCGCCCTGCTGACGATCCCCGCCGCGTTCGCCCTCGGCGCGCTCACCTTCCTCCAGCTCCTGCTGGTCGCGGTCGTCGTCGCGGCGGCCGACATCACCTTCCGCGCCGCCTCCGGCGCGTACCTGAAGACGCTGCTGCCGGCCGAGGACCTGCTCGTCGCCAACGCCCGGCTGGAGTCCACGGCCTGGACGACCACGATCGTCGGACCGCCGCTGGGCGGCGCCATGATCGGGCTGCTCGGCCCGGTGGCGACGGTGGTGGCCGACGCGGTCAGCTACCTGCTCTCGGCCCTCGGCATCCGCGCGACGGGCAGCGACCACGAGCCACCGCCCGGGCGCAGGGAGGCGGCGCGCATGAAGGCCGGGGATCTGCTCGACGGCTGGCGGCTCGTCCTCGCCGACCCGACGCTGCGTCCGCTGTTCTTCAACACCGCGCTCTTCAACGGCCTGGTGATGGCCGCCTCGCCACTGCTGGCCGTCCTGATGCTCGGCCGGCTCGGGTTCGCGCCGTGGCAGTACGGTCTCGCCTTCGCCGTCCCCGCTATCGGCGGCCTGCTCGGTTCGCGGCTGACCCCGCCGCTCGTCACCCGGTTCGGCCGGCACCGGGTGCTGGTCGCGGCCGGGGCGCTGCGCGCGGTCTGGCCGGTCGGCCTGGCCTTCGTGGGACCGGGGACCGGTGGGCTGGTGCTGGTGATGTGCGTCGAATTCGGGCTCATCTTCTGTTGCGGAGTCTTCAATCCCGTCTCCACCACCTACCGCCTCCAGCGCACTCCGGCCGACCGGGTCACCCGCACACTGTCCGCCTGGGCCGTGACGACCAAAGCCACGACCGCGCTTCTGACAGCAGCCTGGGGTGTGCTGGGCAGCCTGCTCGGCCCGCGCACGGCCATCGGTCTGGCCGGTGTGCTTCTGCTGACGACTCCGCTGCTGCTCCCCCGCCGCAGGACAGCGCCTACCGCCGAGCCGGAGTCGTCGCAACGTGCTGTCGGTGAGGGACCGGGCGGTGGAGGCTATCGCCGACTACGTGGAGAACGTACGTCCCCGGTTCGGCTGCGAGGGCCGGCGAGCCACCCGATCACTCCGGCAAGGAAAGACCTACGTGACCTCCGGTGATCAGTGCGGCGCGACCGGCGGGCTGCCCAGTTCGTTGATGAGGCGCCGGTATGTTTCGAAGGCCGGCTTGGGGGTGTAGTCGTCGCGCATCAGGCCGAAGCGGTGGAAGAGTCCCTCGGCGGTGCTGTCGGCGTCTCGCAGGGCGAAGAACGAGTATCCGTCAATGTTCAGGTCGGCGGAGAGGGCGGCCACGGTTCGCACGACGGTTTCGAGGACCGCGGCCTGTCGCTGCTCGCTGCGGTCCGGTCCGGTGGGCCAGCCGTTCTCGCAGATGCGGACCGCGACGCTGTCGGGGATGCCGACTCTCTGAAGGTCGGTGCGCCGGAACGCGGTGAGGACCGCAGTGACCACTTCCGCCAACTGCTCAGCGGCGATGGGACGGAACACGTCCGGGAAAAAGTCCAGGCCGACGTAGTCCAGGCTCTGCCGGAAGCGGTCGTCGGCCAGGGTGCCGAGCTCGGACCAGAAGGTGTCGGCCGGGTTGAAGGTCGGCACGGCGTTGAATCCGACCGCCACACTGTGACCCAGGGCCCGCGCCTCCTGCTTGGCCGCGACAACCCCCTCGATCAGCGCATTCAGAACGTTGGGGATGCTGCCGTCGACCACAGGCAGGTCGGCGTTGGGCTCTTCGCAGATCTGGACGGATGCCAGGTTCGGCCCGCCGGTGCGGACGGCCTCGCGGACGAACTCCAGCCACCCCTCCAATTCGCCGGACGGCTCACGGAACTGCAGCACGAGGTCCAGCTTGCGGCCCCGTTGGAGATATGTCGCAGGATCGGCGGGCGTGGGCGGTTCCAGCGGCGTCACGGTCGCGGCGAACGAGTGGTAGGCGCGCACCGACAGGCCGGCCGTGTCGCCTTGGAGCGTGTCAAGCGCCTCGGTGATGCGGTCCGGCACGTCCGGGCGGACCGGGTGGACGATGCCCTGTTCGTCGCCCAGGATCCCGCCGGGATAGATACCGAAGTGCAAAGTCACGCTTTACCCCACTTCAGAAATCTTGGTGTCACTGCAAATTTGTGGTGACTCTATCATCTGGGCATGGGCCTTCGAGAGACCAAGAAGCAGCAGACCCGCACGGCGATCGCCGACTCAGCCCTGCCCCTCTTCCTGGAGCACGGCTTCGACCAGGTCACGGTCGCCGAGGTGGCACGACACGCAGGCGTCTCCACCAACACCGTGTTCAACTACTTCCCCACCAAGGAAGACCTCTTCTTCGATCGCCAGGCAGAAGTAGAGGGCCATCTCGCCACACTGGTACGCAACCGTGCCCCCGGCGCCTGCCCGGTGGAGACCATCCGCGACGACCTGCTGACCGCCCTGCGGCGCGAAGACCCCGCGCTCGGGCTGCACCCCGACGCGCCGCGGTTCTGGCAGGTCATCCACGACAGCGCCGCGCTGCGCGCACGCGAACGCGAGATCAGCGAACGCGCCGAGGCCGCGCTGGCGGCCGCCCTGGCCGAACACCCGCCGAATACCTCCACCAGATGGAACCAGGGCAACCACTCAATGTTCAGGCTCCTCGCAGGGGCCATCGCCGGCACACACCGGGCCGCCCTGCGCGAACTGCAACAACGAATCCTGTCCGGTGAACCACCCACCGACGCCCGGGACAATGTCGCCACAGCGGCAGCCCAGGCATTCAACCTGCTCTGCCACGGACTCCACGCCGACGCAGACCAGGCGTCGCAGGAGCTACGGCTCCCCCAGTAACTCCGCAGCCCAGCCGAGGCATTCAGACAGTTCCACTACCCGACCGTCACCATGAGGCTCGGCGAAGCGGAAGCGCGAGGACGTCAACACCATGCGCCAGTGCACCGCGGACCGCACCGGCTGGCCTGCGCCCAGGGCCTGTCGGTACCGGGACGCACCAGCACGCAGCCGGCTCCCGAGGTACGGGCTTCGTCCAGCAGCGACCGCAGGATGCCGTACCCCTCGTCGTGCGGCAAGCCGCCCGACCCGAGCCGGGCGCCTTCGCGCAGGACGTTGTAGGACATGTGCACGCCGCTGTCGGCCACGAACTGCCGCACCGCTGACGTGCTTAGGCGAGCGGTGTGCCGGTACTGGCGCGCGGTCCGGACGGGAAGGCCAATCTCATCGCAGCACCATTCGAAGGCGGCCTCGTCGTCCCTGGCCGTGATGGCCAGCAACTTGTCGCCGAGCGCCGGCCGGTTCTCGCGTAGTCACCGGCCGCCATCACCGGGGCCGCGGGCCCCGCAGAAGCACCGTGACCGCGATGGCGGCGCACCCCAGGGCCGCCGCGGTGCAGCACAGCGCCAGCCGCAGGCCCTCGACGAAGGACTCCTCCGCCCAGACGGTGACTCGCGCCGGTGCCGGGCCCGCGCCCGGTGGGTCGAGGCTCGCGGCCGGGCCCAGGGAGATGGCCGACCGGACCAGTTCATGAGCCGAGGCATCCGGCATCCCGGCCTCTACGGCCCGTTCGAACAGGGACTGGCGCATCCGGGCGGTGAGGATCGCACCCAGCGCGGCTACGCCCACGACCCCGCCGAGCTCCCGGAGCATGTCCATGACCGCCGAGGCCACGGCTGTGCGACCGACCGGTGACCGCTGGACGACGGCGACCATCGCGGGGACGAAGGCCAGCCCGGCCCCGGCGCCGAGGAGCGGGAGCAGCCACCAGAACTCGGCGTACGCGGCGTCCCTGCCGTACCGGCCGATGCCCGCCAGGGCCAGGGCGCACAGCGCCAGCCCGGCGACAAGGGGCGTACGCGCCCCGTACCGCGCGGTCAGGATTCCGGCGGCGGGGGCGGTGAGGACGATGAACGCCGAGGCGGAGAGGAACAACATGCCTGCCCCTGTGGCCGACCAGCCGAGGACATCCTGGAGGTACAGGGTCAGAAAGAACAGGCCCCCGAACAGGCCCGCGCTGGCGGTGAAGCAGGCCAGGGCTGCTCCCGCCCACAGCCGGTCGAGCAGCAGCCGCACGTCCAGCATGGGGTCGGTGCCTCGCGACTCGATGAGGACGAAGACGGGCAGCGCCAGCGCCGTCACCACGAGAGCGACGATGACGAGCGGGGCCCGCCAGCCGTCGACAGGGCCCTGAACCAGGGCGTAGACCAGGCTGCCCGGGCCGAGGACAGCGAGCAGCTGCCCGGCGGGGTCCCAGCGGGCCGGGGCCGGAGCCGGACGGGGCAGCACCCGCAGCGCGAGGACCAGTGCGGCAGCGCCGATGGGGATGTTGATCCACAGCACACTGCGCCAGCCGAGCCAGTCGACCAGCGGCCCTCCCACCGAGGGCCCCAGCGCCACGCCGAGGCCCCCGGCCGCGCCTCTGACGCCCAGGGCACGGGCGCGCCGCCGGTCCTCGGTGAAGGTATGGCGGAGCAGGGCGGTGCTCGCCGGCAGGACCATGGCCGCCCCCAGGCCCTGCACCGCCCGGCCGGCCATGAGGGAGGTCAAGTCGCCCGCAGCGGCACCGAGGGCGGAGCCCGCGATGAAGGTCACCAGCCCGGCGAGGAACGCCGGCCGATGGCCGATCCGGCCGCCGATGGCCGATGCGGACAGCAGGGTGGCCGCGAGGACGAGCGTGTAGCCCGCCACCACCCATTGGAGCCCGCTGAGCCCCGCCCCCAGTTCCGCCCCGATGTGGGGCAGTGCGTTGTTCATCGCGAGGTTGTCGAGCATGGCCATGAATACGGAGCTGGAGAGCACGCCGAGGATGTACCGGGGTCGTCGGACGGTGGTGGCGCGGGTGCCGGCGACCTCTCCGGTCACGGGTGGGGCCCCGCTCCGGGCGGCGAGTGGAGCCGGGGCAGGGCGAGGTACCACTGGGTGGCTGTCTTGATGAGGTCGAGGTGCTGGTCGTCCAGCGGGCGGACGACAGGCGCTTCCGATCCCGCCACCAGGGATCCGGGCGGGATCCGGCGGTTCTCCTGCACCACGGTGCCCGCTGCCACGACGCAGCGTGAGCCGATGCGGCTGCCGTCCAGCACGGTGGCGCCCATGCCGATCAGCACGTCGTCTCCCACCTCGCAGCCGTGCAGGGTGGCGTGGTGGCCGACGGAGACCCGGGCGCCGAGACGAATGGGGTATCCCGGGTCGGTGTGCAGGACCGCACCGTCCTGGATGTTCGACTCCGCTCCCACGGTGATCGCATCGCCGTCCGCGCGCAGTACGGCGTGGAACCACACGCTGCTCCGGGCCGCGAGGGCGACCGGCCCGAGGACGACCGCGGTCGGCGCGATGAACACCGTGGGATGGATGTCGGGCGCACGCCCCGAAATGGCGCCGATGAACGCACCGTTATGGTCCTGCCCACGCTCCTCCACCAAATCCCCTCCCCCAGTGTGACTGCCCGGAAGTGGCTGGAAGATTCGGCTGTTCACGGAGGAGGTGCATGTCATGTCATCGGTTCATATGACTTCTCGATGCAGCGCTTCACCGGGGCGTCGGCGGAAAGAATTTCCCCCGATCGGCCTATCTCCTTCCGGCCATGGCCTCGACGATCCGGGGAGCCCGAGGTGAACGATGCGATCGCGGTGGTGGGCACCGCCTGTCGGCTGCCCGGCGGCATCAGCACCACCGACGCCCTGTGGTCCGCGCTCGTCGACGGGCGCGACCTGATCGGCGAACTCCCGCCGGACCGGTTCGATGCCCGGCGCTGGTTCGACCCCCGCCCACTACGCGCCGGCAAGACCTACGCCACGGTCGGCGGCTTCCTGGAGAACATCCAGGACTTCGACGCCGCGTACTTCAACGTGTCCCCGCGCGAGGCCGGCCGGATGGACCCCCAGCAACGCATGCTGCTGGAGATGGCCGTCGAAGCCCTTGACCACGCCGGTATCCCGGCCGATGCTCTCGCGGGCTCGGACACCGCGGTGTATGTCGGGGCCTCCAGCCAGGCGTTCGCCTACCTGCAGGGCATGACGCCCCGGTCGAGCAACGCCTACACCATGACGGGCAGTGCCGCCTCGATCATCGCCAACCGGGTGTCGCACTTCCTGGACCTGCGAGGGCCCAGCCTGGTCGTGGACACCGCCTGCTCCTCGTCGCTGGTGGCGCTGCACCACGCGTGCGAGGCCCTGCGCGCGGGCCGGTGCGGCATGGCGCTGGCAGCCGGCGTCCATGTGCTGCTCAGCCCCTTCGAGTTCATCGGTTTCGCCCAGGCGTCGATGCTCTCGCCCACGGGGCGGTGCCGCCCCTTCTCCGCCGAAGCCGACGGCTACGTCCGCGCGGAGGGCGGCGGTCTTGTCGTCCTCAAGCCGCTGGCCCGCGCCGTGGCGGACGGCGACACGGTGCATGCCGTCATCCTCCGCAGCGCGGTCAACACCGACGGCCGCACCCCCGGGCTCGCCCAGCCCAGCGCGGAAGCCCAGGAGGCCCTGCTGCGCCAGGTGTACGCGGCCCCGGGCATCAGCGCCGATGACGTCGCCTATGTGGAAATGCACGGCACCGGCACGCCCGTGGGCGACCCGGTGGAGTGCCGGGCCGTCGGCCGGGCGCTCGGGACGCGCCGTTCTCCCGGCACGGATCTGCCGGTGGGGTCGGTGAAGAGCCACCTCGGCCACCTGGAGCCGGCGTCGGGCATGGCCGGCCTGCTCAAAGCCATGCTGGTGCTGCGGCACGGCCGGGTACCCGCCGACCTCCACACGCACCCGCTCAACCCCGGGATCGACTTCGCGGGCTGGCGCCTCGCCCCGGTCACCGAGGCCCGGCCCCTCTCCCCCGCACCTTCCGGCCGAGCCGTGGTCGGCGTGAATTCCTTCGGTTTCGGCGGCGCCAACGCGCACGTCGTCCTCACCGCCGGCCCGGCACCCGCGCAGCTCACGCCCCCGGAGCTCCCTGACGGCACGCGGTTGCCGGTCGTCGTCTCGGCCCGGACCCGTGGGGCGGCCGTCGCGGCGGCCCGGCGCATGGCCGACCGGCTCGACCGGTGCGCTCCCGGCGAGTTCTACGACCTCGCCTACACCGCCTCCCGGCGGCGCGGCCGTCACGAGCAGCGAGCAGCGGTCCTGGCCTCCGATCCGCCGGAAGCCGCGGCCCTGCTGCGCCGGCTGGCCGCCGGGGACGACCCGCTGGCCGGCGCGCTCGTGCCCGCAGCCGAGCGCGGCAGTGTCGCCCTGGCCTTCTCCGGCAACGGCTCGCAATGGCCGGGCATGGGCGCGGACCTGCTGGAGGCGGAGCCGGTGTTCCGTACGGCCGTCACCGACGCCGACGAGGCCCTGCGCCCGGTGCTCGGCTGGTCGGTGCTGGCGGAGCTCACCGCACCGCCCGGGCACCGGCGTCCGGACACCACCGACGTCGCCCAGCCCCTGCTCTTCGCCGTGCAGGTGGGTCTGGTGGCCCTGCTGCGCGCGCACGGCGTAAGGCCCAGCGGGGTCGTGGGGCACAGCTCGGGCGAGATGGCCGCCGCATGGGCGGCCGGAGCCCTCAGCCTGGACGCGGCGGCTCGCGTGGTCGTCGCACGCTCTCGCGCGCAGGCGACGACGAGCGGCGACTGGGGCATGGCGGCCATCGGCACCGACGAGGACCGGGCACGGCACCACCTCGCCCCGTACGAAGGTCTGCTGGAGATCGCCGGGGTCAACAGCGGCCAGGACGTCACGGTCAGCGGTGACCGGGCCGCCCTGGCCAGGCTGGGACACCAGCTCGGGGCCCAGGGGGTCTTCTTCCGCGACCTCGGCCTGGATTACGCCTTCCACAGTCACGCCATGGACCCACTCAAGGACCGGCTGGCGGACGCCCTGGACGGCCTCAAACCCCAGCAGGCACTCCTGCCTTACGCCTCCCCCACCACAGGAACCCTGCTGGACGGCCGGGAACTGGACGCCGCCTACTGGTGGCACAACCTGCGCCGGCCCGTACTGTTCGCGGCGGCGGCCGGACAGCTGTGGGAACTGGGCTGCGACATTTTCGTCGAGGTGGGTCCGCACCCCGTGCTCTGCGGTTATCTACGGCGGTTGACCGGCTCCCGCAAGGCCGCGCCCCCCACCGCCGTCGTGCAAACCCTGAGCCGCGACACCCCGGGCCCGACGGCCGTCCGGCACGCCCTCTGCCACCTGCTGGCCGCCGGCGCCCGCAGCGACCCGGCCACGTTCTTCCCCCGGCCCGGCCGGGTGATGGACCTGCCCGCCTACCCCTGGGAACGCGAGCACCACTGGACGTACCACCCCACCGACTGGGTGAGGGGCTGTGGCGACGGGACCATCGACCACCCGCTGCTCGGGGAACGCGCCGCCCTCGCCGAGCCCGCATGGCACGGCCCGTTCGACCCTGCGCGCGCACCCTGGCTGGCCGACCACAAGGTCGGGGAGACGGTCGTCATGCCCGCCACGGGATTGGTGGAGATGGCCCTGGCCGCCGGGCGGCGGGTCCACGACGCGAGCGTGGAGATCACAGACCTCACCATTCCGCGGGCCCTGCTCCTGCCCTTCGACGACGAGTCCCAGCTCGAGCTCCAGACCACGGTCTCGGCCGACGACGGCGTGGTGCAGATCGCCGGCCGCGCCGAGGCCGGCGGAACGTGGCAGCAGCACGCCCGGGGCCGGGTACGCCGCATGTACGCCCCCACGCCCCCGCTCGTCGACACCGACCGGATCGCGGGGAGCCTGACCGGGCGGAGCAGTGCGGAGGAGCTGTACCGGCGCGCCGCGCGCCTCGGCCTGTCCTACGGCCCCGCCTTCCGGGTGCTCACCGGTGACCTGGTGTACGACGACGACCAGGTGCTGGCACGCTACGACAGCGAGACGGACCGCTCCGGCTACGAGGCGCACCCCGGTCTGCTCGACGGCGCGCTGCAGGCGGGCGCTCAACTGCTGGACCGGGGCGGCACCGCCGGCATCCGCTTCCTGCCGGTGTCCATCGACCGTGTGCGTGCCTGGCGCCCCCTGCCCGCCACCGGCTGGTTCCATGTGCGCTCCCGGGCCCGCACGGACCGGGAGCCGCTGTGGGACGTGACCGTGCTCAGCACCAACGGCCTGGTCTGCCTGACCCTTGAGGGCTGTCGGCTGCGGCGGTTCGACGAGGGCGCGCGCGTGCCCGGCCCGCACTACACGACCGTGATGCGCGCCGCGCCACGAGAGCAGGACCTGGGGGCCGCCCCGCTGCCCGCCCCCGGCGAGGTCGCACGCCTCTGCCGCGACGAGGTGCGCCGCATCTGCGCAGCCTGGCGGCACAGCGGTCAGGCGGATTCCTTCGACACGGCACGGGAACTCGCGGCGCACTTCGGAGCGGCGGCGGTGGCCGCCCTGCTCCCGGACACGGCCGACCGCCGGACCGTCTTCACCCCCCGGGACCTCATCCGCGCGGGCGCCCTCCCGCAGTACGCCCGCGCACTCGACCTGATGCTCCGCACCGCACACGCCCACGGCCTGGTCGAGCCCCTGGAGACCGGCGATTCCGCCGACACGCCCCCGCGGGACCGCCATTGGCGTACGGTACGGGCCCCGGCACCGCGGGAGAGGTTCCGCGCGCTCGCTCAGGAGCGCCCAGGGCTCGCCGTGGACCTGACCCTGCTCGGCACCTGCGGTACACAGCTCGTCGAGGTGCTGCGGGGCAACCGCGATCCCGTGGAGCAGGTCTTCTCCGATGCCAACCGGTACCTTCTGGAGGAGTTCTACACAGACTCGGGCATGACGTGGCATGTGAACCGGGCAGCCCGTGCGGTCATGGCGGCCGTCGTCGGCACATGGCCCGCCGGCCGGCCGCTGCGCGTGCTGGAGGTCGGCTCCGGCACCGGGGGGACCACCGCGTTCCTGCTCCCCGTCCTGCCCCCGGAACGTACGCGTTACGTGCTCACCGATGTCTCAGCGGCCTTCTTCCCCCGGGCCCGGAGCCGCTTCGCCACCTATGACTTCGTGGACTACCGGGTTCTGGACCTGGACCGGGACCCGGTCGGCCAGGGAATGGCGGAAGGCTCGTTCGACGTCGTGGTGGCCGGACACATCCTGCACGCCACCCGGCACCTGCGGCGCTCCCTGGAGCACCTCGGCCGGCTGCTGGCCGACGACGGCCATCTGCTCATCGCTGAAGCCCACGATCCCGCCGCGCTGGCTCTTCTCTTCGGGCAGCTGCCGAGCTTCTGGAGCGGACAGGACATGGACGTGCGCCCGGCCGCGCCATTGCTGGACGCCGACGCCTGGGTGCGCCTGCTGACTGAGGCGGGCTACCGGGACACCGCCGTTCTGCCGCGCGACGTGTTCGCGGGCGACGGCCAGCGGACCGGCGAGGCCGACGGCTCGGTTCTGCTCGCCCAGCGGGCACGCCGCGCCGCACCCGCGGATCGGGTCCGGGGCACGGCACCCGCCAAGAGGCAGAGCCCACCGGACGGGGAGGTGCCGTCCAATGACCGCCGCGAGGGGGCCTGGATCGTCGCGGCGGAGCCCGGCCGCGAGGAACTGGCGGCCGCCCTCGCCGAGCGGCTCGGTGCCACCGCCGGGTGCTCCGTGGCCCGCACCGGCCTCGCCACCGATACCGACGCCTGGTCCGCGCTGTTCGCCGGGCGGGCGCATCGGACGGCGGCGACCGGCGTGGTGATGCTGCTGGACGAGCACACCTCTCCCGGTGCCGGACCGGGGGGCGTGCTGGACCTGGACCGTGCCCTGACGCACGTGGCGGCGCTGCGCGCCCTCGCCGGCGCCGCGGACCGGCTCACCGACGCGTCGGAGGTGGCGCTGTGGCTGGTGACACCCCCCTCCGGTGCTCTGCCCGCGCCCGAGGTGCCGCTGGCCCCCACCACGGCTGTCGCCTGGGGTGTGGCCCGCTGCGTCACCAACGAGCACCCGGACATCGCGGTCCGCCGGATCTCCCTGGAGCCCTGTGGGCGACCCGCGGCGGACGCCGGCCGGCTGGCGGCGGAACTCACCGGCCCGACGGCCGAGGACGAGGTGCTGCTCACCCGCTCGGGCCGGTTCGTGCCCCGGCTGCGGGCCAGGGAGGATCTCAGCCGGAGCCGACCGGGCTCGGCGGCGGCCGCTTTCGCCCTGGGGCTGCGCGAGCCGGGCTCCTCCTACCAGTTGGTCTGGTCGCCGGCCGGGATCCCGGACCCGGGCCCGGACGACGTCGTCGTCCACGTGCGCGCGGCCGCGCTGAACTACCGTGATGTGCTGCAGGCCCTGCGCGCCGTTCCGCTCGACGGAACACAGGAAGTGCGCGCCGGTGACACCGATGTGGGCATGGAGTGCGCGGGCACCGTCACGGCCGTGGGTTCCGCGGTCACGTCCTTCTCCCCGGGCGACCGCGTCCTCGCCTTCGGCAGCGGAACGCTGCGTTCCCACATCGCCGTGCACCGGGCGACCGTCGCCCGCATCCCCGACGGCATGGGCTTCGAGGCGGCGGCCACGCTGCCGGTGGTTTTCCTGACGGCGCATCACAGCCTGGCCGATCTCGCACGGCTGGCGCCCGGAGAGACCGTACTGGTGCACGGGGCGGCGGGCGGCGTGGGGCTGGCCGCGCTGCAGTGCGCACGGCGTGCCGGGGCACATGTCATCGGAACCGCCGGCACGGACGCCAAACGGGACCTGCTCCGGCTGCTCGGCGTGCGGCACGTGCTCAATTCCCGCAGCCCGGCTTTCGCCGAGCGGGTGAAGTCCCTCACCGGGGGCCGGGGCGTCGATGTGGTGCTCAACTCCCTGGCCGGTGAGGCCATCGGCCGCGGCCTGGAGGTGCTCCGGCCCGGCGGGCGCTTCATCGAACTGGGCAAGCGCGACCTGTACGCCAATGGCAGGCTGCTCCTGCGGCCCTTCCTGGGGAACGTCACCTTCAGTACGGTCGACCTCGCCATGCTCGCCCGTGACCGACCGCAGGCCTTCGCAGCGTGCTTCGCGGAGGTCGTCCAGCACGTACACGACGGCGTCTACCGCCCGATCCTCCACCACGTCTACCCCGCCGACCGCGTAGACGACGCCTTCGAGGCCCTGCAGCACTCCCGCCACATCGGCAAGGTGGTCGTCTCCCTGGAGACGCCGCCACGCCTGCGGGTGGAGCCCGCGCCCTTCCGGGCGGACGCGCGGGCGAGCTATCTGGTCACCGGTGGTCTCAGCGGCTTCGGTGCCGCCACCGCGCGCTGGCTCGCCGAACGCGGCGCCAGGCGCCTCGCGCTCGTCGGCCGGCGCGGAGCCGGCGCCCCGGAGGCCCCGGCTCTCCTCAAGGAGCTCCAGGACCGGGGCGTCACCGTCACCGCCCATACCGCCGATGCCGCCGACGCGGCGGCGATGAGCGCCGTACTGCACGCGGTGGACAAGCCGGAACACCCCCTGCGCGGGGTGGTCCACGCGGCCATGGTGCTCGACGACGCCCCTTTGGTGAAGCTCACCGACGAGCGCGTACGGCGGTCGCTGGCGCCCAAGGCACTGGGCGCGGACGTCCTGGACCGGCTGACCCGCGACCGTGAACTCGACCTGTTCGTGTTGTACTCCTCGGGTGCGGGGTTGCTGGGCAACCACAACCAGGCCAACTACATCGGCGCCAACCTGTTCCTCGAAGCCCTCGCCCGTTCCCGGCGGTGCTCCGGCAGGCCCGCCCTCGCGGTGGCCTGGGGAGCCCTGGCCGAAGTCGGTTATGTCGCGCGGAACGAACTGACCGACTTCATGGGGCGCGTGGGCCTCGACCCGGTGACTCCGCGCGAGGCGTTCTCCGCTCTGGGCGCACTGCTCGGCCGGGGGGACGAGGTCGCCGTCGTGGCCCGGATCGACTGGAGCCGGACGCGGCACGGTGTCACGGCCATCGCCGCCCCGCGCTTCTCCGCGGTCCGGCCGGACGAAGAGGACGACAACGGCCGGACCGGCAAGCAGGTTCTCCAGACCCTGGCGGCGGCGACGCCGGAGGAGGCGCTGGCCCTGGTCACCGAGGTACTCACCAGCATTCTCGCCCGGATTCTGCAAACCACGCCCGACCGCATTCCGCCGGACAAGTCCCTGGGCGGGCTCGGCATGGACTCGCTCATGGGGGCGGAACTGATGACCTCGGTCCATCAGCAGCTCGGCTGTGCCCTTCCCGCCATGGAGATCCTCAACAGCGGCAACGTCACCGGTCTCGCACGGGCCTGCGTCCGGCGGCTCGGCCGGGTCAAGCCGGGTACCCCCCTCTGACCACGGGCCCGACTGCGCTCATTCCCCGTCGTCCCCCTCGTCCGGGCGGCGTGTCAGGACCACGGGCAGCCTCTCGACACCGCGGCTGATGAGTGTCGGCTTGTAGCGCACCGGCTCTCCGGTGGGCACCGGGCGGCAGCGGGCCAGGGCGCTCAGCATGACCTGAGCCTGCACGCGGACGAGCCGGGCCCCCAGACAGAAGTGCTCACCGTGGCCCAGCGCCAGATGCTGCGGGGAACGTCCGGCGTCGAACCGGTGGGGGTCGGTGAACACCGCGGGATCACGATTGGCGGCACCTGGCAGCACCCCCACCACCGTGCCCGCGCGCACGCGCACGCCCCCCACGTCGGCATCCGTCAGCGCCAGCCGGGGGATCAGCTGGATCGGGGGGTCGTAACGCAGCAGCTCCTCCACCACGGAGGGCGCGGCAGCCGGGTGACCGGCAAGGTGCTCCAGCTGTTCGGGGTGGCGCAGCAGCGCGTGCATCCCGTTAGCGATCATGTTGACCACGGGCTCGTAACCCGCGACCACCAGCTGTCCCACGGCCGTGATGACCTGTTGCCCCGTCAGCAGGCTGCCGTCCGCTGAGGGTGCCAGCAGAGCGCTGACCAGATCGTCGTGCGGTGACCGGCGTCGTTCTTTGATCACAGCACCGAGATATTGGGCGAACTCCACCCTGGCGGGTTCGACGCGGGCCCCTGTGGCAGGAGCGCGCAGCGCATCGGGGTCGAAGCCGGCAGCGAGCCACGACAGCGCCCCGTACCACCGCGACCGGGCGTCGAGCGGCACACCCACCAGGGCACAGATCAGGTCGAGGGCCAGGGGGACGCCGAGATCGGTGACCACGTCCAACTCGGCGCGGTCGGCGGCCCGGAGGAGGAGCGCATCGGTTTTCTGCCGGATCACCGGGCGCAGCCGCTCCACCGCGCGTACCGCGAAGGGAGCGGCGACGCGGGCGCGCCGGCTCCGGTGCTCCGGCGGATCGGCCATGAGGAACGACGCGGATTCCAGCGGCAGATCACCGAACCCGAACCGCGGGTCCCCCAGCAGCGCGAGGCTCTCCTGGTAACCGGTGACGGCCAGCGCGCCGTCGGGCAGCGGGGTCACCGGGCCGGCGGCGGCACGCAGCCGCTCGTAGAACGGGTAGGGGTCGGCGTGGAACTCCGCGCTGCGCACGTCGAAGGGGAGCCGGTCCCAGAAGTCGCGTGCGACGGGGGCGTTCCGCGGTTCCGCTGCGCTGCTCATGCTTCGTTCATTCGCGGAGCCGGCCCGGATCACACGCGGCGGGGTGGGCGCATTGAGGCGCGTTCCCCGCCGGGTGGAATGGGCGGTGACGCGACGCCGGGGCCGTAGGGCTCGGTGGTGCTCGCGCGTGGGTCAGGTGATCAGAGTGGCGATGCCTCCGGTGAGCAGCCCCACGACGATGATCAGTGGGCTGCCCTTGAGGGCAGCGTTGAGGTGGAAGCGGAGGTCGCGATACTCGGCCATGCCCTCGGTGCCGGGAAGGACCAGCAGGCGGGGGCGCAGCCCGGCGAAGATGATCCAGTCGAAGACGACCAGGTCCCACACGGTCAGCGTGGCGAAGATGAGGGCCGCGCACACAGCTGCGGGCAGGAATGTCAGGCCGTCGTGCAGTGCGCCGTTGAGACCGATCATCGCCCCGATCATCAAGGGAAGGCCGCAGGCGGCCCAGATGAAGACGCCGAAGAGCACCGCCACGCGGCGGCCGCGGGCGCTCTTGGGTCTGCCGTAACGGCGTTGGATCTCGGGTGGGTAGTCGTTCAGCAGGAAGTCCCTGCTCATGGCTGCTCCTGCGAACACCGCCGCAGTGAACAGCACGCTGAACGCGACTCCGTAGCCGAAACCGTACCCAAGGACTGCCGACCACTGCATGCCAACCTCCCGAAGCATTCGACTTTGGCAAGCCTGACCTAACCTTCCCCCACCTTTAAAGTCAACACACTATGAAGTTCTAGGTTCGTTAGCATGATGCTGTGGCAGAGACAGACGACACCGAGAGGCTCACAGCATCCCCGGGTGAGCATGCGGCCGGGGCCCGGAGGCGCCCTGAGTTCCGCAAGGGCCGGCCCACTCTGACCAGGGAGAGGATCGCTCGGGCCGCCCTGGAGATCTTGAGTGAGACGGGACCGGCGGAACTGACGATGCGCGCCGTCGGTGCGCGCCTTGGTGTATCGCCGCGGGCCCTCTACAACTACGTGGCCGACCGGCGGGATCTGCTGGGGGAAATGGTTGCCGTCTGTCAGCGGGCCCGGCCACAGCCCCGGTTGGACACCGACCGCTGGCAGGAAAGCCTGCGGACCTATTGCCGGGATCTGCGGGCCTGGTACCGCGCGCACCCGGGAATGCCGGCTCTCGCCCGCGCCGAGGACCTGACCCCGTTCGCATCCGCCGACCTGCTGCGGCCCGACGACATCCTCGTAGAGTTCTTCCTCGGCCTCGGGCTCTCCCCGCAGAACGCCTATCGGGCCTGGTCGATCACCGTCCTCCAGGTATCCGGTTTCGCAGAGATGTGGGACGCCTGGCACGACCGGCCACCGCCCGGTACGGACCCGGCCGCGTGGACCGGCGTGCCATCGAACCTGGCAGCCGGGGAGCTTCCGCACCTGCGTCGCGTCATAGCCGAGTCCGACTTCGAGCCCCCGGACGTCCTGTTCGAATCAGTCCTGACCATGCTTATCGCGGGAGTAGAAGCGATGAGGTGATCCTTCGCCACCGACCAGCGTGTCCGGCCTGACGCCGGCGCCGCTGCACCAGCCGGGGCCCCGCGCCACAGCCACGGGCAGCGCGCCCTCTCTCAGAGGCGGCGTCGTCATCGGAGCGGTCGCGCATGGCCCGGTGCCGCACGATCACTGGCCTCGCGGTGCCGGCGGGGTCTCGTCCTTGACGCGGAAACGGTGGAGTCGGCGCAGTGCGAGGAGACCGCCGACGCCGGGAATGACGGCGACGGCCTTGGTGGTGGCCGTGGCCGATGCCAGGCGCCATGTCGCGATCACGACGAACAGGTAGGCACAGCCGTGGGTGGGGCCCATCAGGGAGGAGATGGGCTTGACGTGGGCGGTGGCGAGGTTGGCCAGCATGGCGATCAACGAGATGAGTTCGATCTGCGCCGCGATGCGCAGGGGATGAAGGCGCACGGTCATGCTCCCGTGGTGGAGCCGGGACGGACGATCATCAGAACGGTGACAGTTGCCCACAGCAGGTTGAAGGCACCGGTGAGCATGGCGAGTCGGGCAGCGGGGTGGAGGGCGGGGCCGGAGGCGGGGGCCTGCGCGGCGGTGAGGGCGTTGTCCTGGGCGGGCAGGATCAGCAGGCCCAGGACGGCGGCCGCTGCGGCGGTGAGGACGATCGAGGTGATCAGCCACCCGCTGCCGAGGACGCCGAGAGTGCCGGCCGTGGCGAACCCGAAGACGGGAACCGCGATGCCGATGCCGGCGTAGACGCGGCAGATGCGGTGCAAGGTGCGCAGGGTCGCGAGCGCCTCGCGGTGATCCGGGGCGCTGTGCGTGCGGCGCAGCGCTGTGGGGAACATGCTCGCGGCGACTGTGACCGGTCCTACGGCCAGTACTGCCGCCAGGACGTGAAGGGAGAGAAAGAGTTTCGTCATGTTCAGCGCTCCACGGCCGCCGGGACGGCGCGGCGCCGGCCGGTGACCTTCGAGGCCGGAAGGCGTCCGGCCGTGGAGGTGCCGGTCAGGGTATCGCCGTCGACCGTGACCGCGAAGGCAAGGTTCAAGCGCAGGGGCTTGGTGATGGCCTGCTCCCAGGTGAGTCGGTCACCGTCGAGGGTGATGTCGCCGAGTGGAACGTCCTCTCCTGCCCCGTGGGCTGTCCCGGTCAGGACACCGGCCTTGCGGGAGAGTTCGACCACGGCTTTGATCGTGCCGATGGGGGTGGAGACGGCCAGGTCCCAAATGCCTTCTACGGCCATGGTGCTGTTCTTCCTCACGTGTGCGGTGCGATGAAAGGTGCGGGCGGGATGTGCGTTCAGAGGCCGGCGGGCGCGGGGCCTTCGTGGCGCCAGACGGTGCCACGGCGCTCATAGGCGAACAGTTCTTCGACGGCGTGGGCGATCCGGGGGCCCACCTCGCGCTCCAGCAGATACAGGCTCAGGTCGAGACCGGAGGTGACGCCTGCCCCGGTGACGAGGTCGCCGTCGTCGACGACGCGGGCGCTCACCGCGTGGACGCCGGTGGCATCGAGCAGGTCGAGGCCCAGGTGGTGGGTGGTGGCGTAGCGGCCCTCCAGCAGGCCGGCCATGGCCAGGACGAGCGACCCTCCGCACACCGCGGTGAGCGTCACCTCAGGGTTGTCCTTCGCCGCCTTCAGCAGCGTGGGCAGTTCGGTCGTCAGGACGCGGCCCAGCAGCACAGGGATGGGTGCGTCCCGTTGCCCTTCCCCGTCCTCCGGGTCGCGGCCGGGTGCCTCGACCGGCTCTCCCACGCGGCCGGAGGCGCCGGGGACGAGGATCAGGCCCGCACGCCGGGGGTCGAGGACGGCGGTGGCGCGCAGTGCCAGGCCCCCGGTGCCGCTGACCACCTCGCGCGGTCCCTCGGCGGAGACCAGTTCCACACTCACCGCTCCGCCGGAGGCGATGCCACCGGCGTACAGCACTTCGTAGGGGGCGATGGCATCGAGCGGATCGAAGCCGTCGAACAGGATGATCTGGGCGTGCATGGATCGGTTCCTCCGCGTGCGGTCGCCGTCCGGTCCTCGCCGGAGTGCTCCCGACGCTAACGGCCTGTCAGCCCGGCCCCCAGTGGCATGAGTGACACCTTTCAACGGAATATCGCCAGAGCTGTACGTGAAGCTCTGGACTGCCCAGAGGGCGATATTCATGGTGCTGGGACGAGGGCGCGGCTACGGAAGGGCGGGTACCTTCTGGCCATGCACACCATTGCCGTCCTCGCCATGGACCAGGTGATCCCCTTCGATCTCTCCACCCCGATCGAGGTCTTCTCCCGCACCCGCCTTCCGGACGGGCGCCCCGGCTACCAGGTCCGTGTCTGCGCGGAGCGGCCCGAGGTCGACGCCGGTGTGTTCACCCTGCGGGTGCCCTGGGGGCTGGAGGGACTGGAGACCGCGGACACGATCATCGTTCCCGGTGTCGCCGACCCCGCCCTCCCCCTCGCCCCGGCCGTTCGCGACGCGCTGCGCGCAGCCGCCGCGAACGGCACGCGCATAGCCTCCATCTGCTCGGGTACCTTCCCCCTGGCCGCCACCGGGCTCCTCGACGGCCTGCGCGCCACCACCCACTGGGCCGCGGCCGATCTCCTGGCCGCCGCCCACCCGGACATCGCGGTGGATCCGGACGTCCTGTACGTCGACAACGGCCAGATCCTCACCTCCGCCGGCGCCGCAGCGGGACTGGACCTGTGTCTGCACATGATCCGTCGCGATTACGGCTCGGCCGTCGCCGCCGACGCCGCCCGGCTGTCCGTCATGCCTCTGGAGCGTGAGGGCGGACAGGCACAGTTCATCGTCCACCATCACGCGCCCGCCCCTCAGGGATCGGTACTCGAACCGCTGCTGGCCTGGTTGCAGGACAACCTGGGCTCCGATCTCACCCTCGCCGAGATCGCCGCCCATGCCGGAACGAGCACCCGCACCCTGATACGACGCTTCCGCGAGCAGACCGGCACCACTCCGCTCCAGTGGCTCCACCGCGCCCGCGTCCGCCAGGCCCAGCATCTGCTGGAGACCACCCATCATTCCGTCGAACGCATCGGCGCCCAGGTCGGATTCGGCTCGCCCACCGCTTTCCGTGACCGCTTCAAGAAGACCACCGGCGTCAGCCCGAACGCCTACCGCCGCACCTTCAGCTGACACAGACACAGCCACCTGCTCGCCCGTGCGGGGTGATCGCTGGGCGCTGATCCTCGCTGCACGAGTTTCAGCGAGGCGGGAGCTGGGGCGGGGCCCCGTCATAGCGGGCGGCAGAGTAGCCGGCTGCGGAGCCGGGGCGCGTGCGGCGGTCCCTCAGTCGGGGGCGCGCAGGGAAGCGTCCAGGGTGCTCATGAGCTGCGCCACGCGGTTCTTGGCGGTCGGTGCGAGAGGGTACCGGGAGAGAACGGCGACCAATGTCGGCGTGGCCCGTTCCCGGGCTTGTTCGATCAGCATGTTCCCGACGGCGGGGTCGTTGTCTGCGCGCAGCTCGGCAATGCGCGCGGCACTAGCGGCGGCGCGCAGGATGTGTCCTACCTGGGTGGCTCGCGGTATCGGGTGCAAGTACGCGGCGGATGCGGCATCGCCGCAGCACCGTGCGGCAAGACGTGCCGCTTCAGTGCCTGCTTCCTTCGCGGCCCGGTGCGCATCCAGTGAGGTGACGCGCTGCAGCTTGGTCCGTTTCGCGCCGTTGATGAACTCCCGGGCGGCATCGAGGGCCGCGCGCGGACGAGGATCACCGGGAACGGCCCGTTCGAACACGGGGAGGACCTCCTGAGCGCTCTGTGCCACGTAGAGCGCCACGACTCGCAGCTCATCCATGGTCAGCTCGAATGCGCCGGGCTCAGTCGTCATGGGCTCGATCCTCCCACCGCGTGGCGCGACGCGGGCCGACGGCCAAGGGGCCGCCGTGACCCGCGCGCGGCAGGCGAGTCCGTCCGGCGCGCGTAGAGCGTTGCGGCGTGCGGGGCGCTCCGGCCGCCGCCATAGTGAGTGCCAAGCCGGACACGCCCTCCGCCTCCACGCAGGTCTCTGGGGTCCTGGGCTCTGTGACCTGGGAGCAGGTGCGGCGGACGGTGCGCTGGGCGTCCGGCTGTGCCGAGCGGACGTCGACGGCAGTGCGGCACCGCCCTCCGCAAAGACCTCACCCAAGCGGGCTGACCAGCGCGGTTGACTCCCTTTTCTTATCAGGCCTGCCCTTGGGCTCACGGCTTGGTGGCGACATAGATGGTGTACCGCCATGCGTCCTGGTGCCGGTACATCTCCACCCCGGACATCGCATTGACCAGCCTGTCGCCGCGCCCCAGGCTGCGCGCGAGCGCGTAGGGCAGTCGACCGAGCACGGAGAAGGCCCTCAGCATCGGCAGGATCTTCGCTGTTGCGTCGTATGTCGATTCGACAGCGAAACCGGTCTGCTGAAGAAGCCGCTCCAACTGCCCATGGATCAGCGTGAGCATCCCCGGCATGCCGGAGAGCTCACAGACCCTGAGCAGCGCGGTTCGCGCCGGCGGTGTCAACTGGTCTTGAGGAGTGCTCGAATACTCGAACATCACAAGCTTCCCACCAGGGCGCAGGACGCGGAAGAATTCGGCAAGCCCTTGCGGCGGGTCGGGCGAGTGAACGAAGGACTCCATCGTGTAAACGCCGTCGAAGGAGGCGTCGGTAAACGGGAGCGCGTGGTAGTCGGCCAGGAGGAAGCCAGTGTGACTGCCCGGCTCGCCCGCACGGGCGGATCGCTGACGCGCGATGGCGATGTCCGACTCGATCCCATCGATTCCGGTGACGTGTACCCCGCCCGTTCGTGCGACCGTGCGTGCCGTGTCACCGACCCCGCATCCGGCATCGAGTACCGAAGCCGTCGGTGGCAAGGCCAGTTTGCGGGTCAGGACGACTTCCATACGGCGCATGGCCGTCGAGAACCTCCAAGGGGAAGCACCGGGTTCATACCAGCCGAAGTGACGCGTCCGGCCGAGCAACGTAGCGTACCCAAGCCGTGATTCGAACGCTCGGTAGTACGGCATGACATGGCGTCGGTAGTGGTCACGGGTCAATCGGATCCCCCAGCCCCTGTGCTCCTCCGCGAGGTCTTCACGGACGTCAACGACCAGTGTGCCGATGCGTAACGCGGACGCCCGCACGGGAGAAGGGACGCGGGTCCAGGGCCTGGGATCGGCCGAAGAGGGAGATAGCGATCACGAGTTGGCGATCAATCCGTTGACCTTTGTTGAAGCTGCTCCCACTCGGTCCTGGTGAGTGCGTACTCGACTTCACCGTGCTCGGAGCCCTCGATCTGCTCCGGCCAGTCTCCCTTGAAGTTCCGAACGAAGGACAGGCCCGACTTCTCCATGACGCGACGGGAGCGTGTATTGACGGCCATGGTGTCCGCTGTGACCCGTTCGACCTCCAGGTCCATAAACCCCTTGTGAATCAGCGCCCGAGATCCCTCGGTGGCGTAGCCGCATCCCCACGCCGCCTGGTTCAACCGGTAGCCGAGTTCGACTACGGCGGGGCTGTTCTCCTCCAGCGGTCGGAACTCGAACCAGCCCAGGAAGGTACCGGTGTGTTTCTCCTGCGCGGCCCAGTAACCGCGGGTCTGCCAGCACGGGTAGTCGTGCAGGAGCCGGGGAAGGGTCCTTGTCTCGATCGCCTTCCGGCTCGTAGGGCGGCCGCCGTTGATGAAGCGCATCACCTCGGGGTCGTTGTCCAGGGCGAGCAGGTGGTCGATGTCGGCCGTCGTGAATGCGCGCAGGACGAGGCGCTCGGTCTCCAGGAAGTGAGGCATACCGCGATCATTACCACGGGTGGGCCGGCCCACCACTGATTTTCCGGGGGCCTGGCATGGCTCCGCCAGGTGCCCCGCGCAAAGCGCTCCCGTCCGGCCGGGCACGTTCTCCGGGGGCTCCCCCGCGCCCCATGCTTATCCTCGCCTCAGTAGGCTCGTTACCCTTACCCAGGCCCTTAGCCCTGGCGGCCGTCCTGCAAGGTCTTCTCCAGGAGTGTGAACGACTTGGGGGCGCCGCCCGGCTGCGGCTTGCCCGCCTTGTGGCCGACGGGCCGGTAGCCCTCGTCCACGTAGTAGGCGTTCAGGCGCGCGTTGCCGGCCAGGCAGTCCAACCGTACGAACTCCCGACCCACCTCGGCGACTCGGCGCTCCGCGGCTCGCAGCAGCAGCCGCCCCACGCCCGGCCGGGCGCTGCTGCGGTCCACCATCAGCCGATGCACGTATCCGGCCACCGGCGGCTGCGGCCCCCAGGCGTCCTGGTCCGCCCACCACAGCTCCCAGGCCCCGGCCACGCGGCCACCGGCCTCCGCAAGCCAGACTTCGCCACTCGCCATGATCCGCCGGAAGTGGTCCTCACCCAGCTCCCCGGGCTGCCACTGGCCGGTAATGCCCTGGGCGAGCATCCAGCGGGCAGAGTCGTCGCGCAGGCGAACGAGAGTGGCGAGGTCGGCGTCGCCGGCGAGGCGGAAGTGCAGATCGTTCACGCCGAGATCCTCGCACAGGCGCTCGATGCTGCGGCTAGCGGCCGAGCAGGGCACCGAGCGCCCAAGCTCCCTTGAGAACGCCCGAGTCGCTGCCGGCCGGGCTCAGCTCGTGGAACCAGGGCGCGGGCTCCTTGTGCTCACCCATGGCAGCCTCCTTGAGCCGTACGGGTAACGGCTTCATCGTCGCGCACCGCGCCGGGGGCAACCGAGGGAACGTCCTGTTCAGCTATAGATCCATCTCTGACGTGGGTCTGTCGCGGTGCTGCCGCGCCGGGAACCTTCCGGCGGGCCGCCTCGTTTGATCCTGGGTCTGCCGCTCCTGACCTCGAACTGAGGAATACCTTGCCTGTCACCCCGCCCTCCGTCACCGCGGCCCCTCTCCCCTCGCTCGTCGCCCAGGCAGAACGCCTGATCGACCTCGGGGTGCACGAGCTCGCAGGGATACCTGCCGACCGGCTACGTGCCTTCGCTACGGACGCCGGCCGCGGTAGCGGCGACGCCCTGCTCGCCGTCCACCCGGAGCGCGTTCCCGCCTCCGCTCTCGCCCCGCTGCTCCGGCGCGACGGCAAGCCCGGTTTCGTCGTCACCGACATGCCCGACGTCGACCGGTTCGATCCCTGCGCCGTGGAGCTGCCCGACACCCCCCTCTACCTCGTCACCGGCCCGGACCGTGGCGACCACATGGCCAACTGGAGCCCGGAGGAGGCGCTGCCCGCCCTCACCCAGCAGGACCGCACTCCGCTGCTGCTCACCGAGGGCATCCACTGGGTGCTCCAGCAGCCGGCGATCCTGGAACGCAACCGCTGCTTCATGACCATCGGTTCCCGACTGCGCAAGGCGAACGGTGCCCTGGACGCCCGCACCCCGGCGATCTGGATCAGCAACGGCACCGGGCGGGACGGCCGCGAGCGGCGCAACGCCCCCAAGGTCGGCTGGTGCTGGTGGGGCAACCGCCACACCTGGCTCGGCTTCGCCTCCGCCACGGGCCGCGGGCACGGGCCGGCCACCGGTCCCTGCTGATGAAGGCCGGCGCGGTTGGTGCTCGCGCGGCGTGCGTCCGGTCCGGCGGCCGCGGAGCATGGTCGTCAGCAACGCTGCCGGACACCTGGAGCTGAAAGGCGTGACGGTTTCTCCCTCACGCTCGGACGTCGGTGAGCGGAGCGGCAGGCAGGGCAGTACGTCTGCCGCCCACCGCTCCACTCACCGACGTGGTCCCGGGTCAGCGGGTCTGCTGCACGGCCTGGGCCAGGGTGCCGCAGTTTGTCTTGTAGCGGGCCACGACGTAGCCGTCGATCTCGCCGCCCCAGTCGACGCACTTGCCCTTGGCGTCCAGATAGACCGGCCCCGAGTACGAGGTGTAGAGGCCGTACTGTTCCTGCTTCGACTTCAGTTCTTTGTTGCGCTGGAGCCAGGAGCCCATCCACACCGGCGAGCCGGTCGAGCTGTTCCGCTTGGTGACCACGCAGTTCTTGCCGGTGGCGGCGTTATAGGTCAGGAAGACCGTTCCGCGGCCCGGTATCGGGACCTGGTTGACCTGCGCGTATCCCGTGCCGCACTCCCGGTTGTACGCGGCGGCGCGGGCCGGAGCGGCGACGGATGTCCCGGTGCCCGCCACCAGCGCGGTGACGGTTGTGGCGGCGGCGAGTAGTGCGGCTCCCGCAACGCGGGCACGTACAGCATGCTTCACTGCGTCCTCCGTGGAAGTCTCAAGTCGCATGGTGCCGGTTGGTGGACGTACGCGGGACGGCCGTCTCGTGCACATACAGACACTCCACGCCCCAAAGGGGTTGTACGTCCCTTCACTCCCCCGTTCAAAACCGGCCACCACTCAGCATGCGGCGCCCCCTGCCCCGCGGTTTCACGGCCGGTACCGGACCAGCGCATCGCACTGCGGATCACCGACCGCGACGGAGGCACCGATGGGCGCCCAAGGGGCTGGCCGGAGGCGCGGTCGCGCTGCCTGAGAGCTGTCTCAGCTCCTTTCGCAGGTCGAAGTTTCAGACGCGCAGTGGTGGGCTGCGGCATCGGCAGTTGTGGTCAGTAGGCCCGCTCAGGCGAGGAGCCACGCGAGCTGAGCCATCTCGGTGGGCGGGTCGATCACGGGTTGGATGAGGAGTTCGTCGACGCCGGCCTGTTCCAGGGTGACGATGCGAGCGAGGAGATCGTCGCGGGTGCCGACCAGGGCCAGGGTGTCCATCAGCGAGGGCAGAACCAGGTCCCGGTCTCGCGGTGCGATGCGTCCGAGGTAGCCGGGGTAGAGCTTGGTGTGCCGGGGCGGAACGCAGCGCCGGCGAGGTCACGCCGATGCCGAGCCGGATGCGACGGGTGGCCTTCGCACACAGGCTCAAGGCGACGAACGGGTCCCCGTGGACCATCGGGGTGTCGTTGACCCAGATGCTGTGCAGGCCCAATTCCTCGGCCCGCACAGCGAGATCCTCCACACCGGGGTGTGCGGCGACCACGACACCAGAACGCATCAAGCCTCCAAGGTATGAGGATCGATTCGAACTCGCTCAGCATGACAGGTGATGGCGGCAGCCCGGCGGGGTCGGCACCGTGGGGGTGCGCAGCCCGTCGGCAGCTCGTACAGTGCGGAATTGGTCGATCCTTCAGACTTCATGCGGTCGAGCCGAACCCGGACGAACGCCGTATCGCGTTCGCCTTCTTCCCTGCCCTGACCACCACCGGCCGGCTCATCGCCTGGTCGTGACCCTCTTATCGCAGGAGTAACGCAGTGCACCAGCTCACGTACGGCGACATCAAGGCCGCTACTGGTCGGATCGCCGGACGCGTCCGCTCCGTCGCCTTGTCCCGGGTGGATCCGGGTGCGATCAGCACCGCCCATCGCGACCCCCTGGGCGGCCGCGAGCCCGAGCCCTGTGAGGTGTGGCTGGCGCTGGAGTTCATGCAGCACACCGGCTCGTTCAAGGCCCGCGGCGCGCAGAACTTCCTTCAGGCCCACCGCGACTCCGGCACCCTGCCGGACGCCGGGGTGACCATCGCCTCCGGTGGCAACGCCGGGCTGGCCTGCGCGTGGGCCGCCCAGCAGCAGAGCGTCACCGCCACCGTCTTCCTGCCGACCACCGCCCCGGCGGTCAAGGTCGCCAGGCTCCGCGGCTACGGCGCCGACGTGCGCATGGTCGGCCTGGAGTACGCCGACGCCCTGGCCGCCTGCGAGACATTCGCCGCGACGACCGGCGCGCTCGCCTCGCACGCCTACGACCACCCGCTGATCGCCGCCGGGGCCGGCACCCTGCTGGAGGAGATCCGCCAGCAGATCCCGGGCCTGGACACTGTCGTCGTCGCGGTCGGTGGTGGCGGGCTGTTCGCCGGGGTGGCCACAGCCGCCCAGCACCACGGCATCCGCACGGTTGCGGTCGAGCCGGAGAATAGCCGCGCCCTGAACGCCGCCATCGAAGCCGGCCGCCCGGTCGACGTGGCGGTGGACTCGATCGCCGCCGATTCCCTCGGCGCCCGCCGCGCCTCGGCAATGGCCCTGCACGCCGCCCAGCAGGGCGGCGTGCACTCCGTGCTGGTCACGGACAGCGAGATCGTCCGGGCCCGCCAGGCACTGTGGGACCACCGCCGCGTCGCGACCGAGCACGGCGCTGCGACGGCTCTGGCGGCACTGACGTCCCCGGACCAGCGCCTGTCCGACCAGCATCTGTCCGAACGGGACCTGCCGAGCCGGCCCGTCGAGCCCGGCCGCCGCTACCGGCCCGGCAGCGGCGAGAAGGTCGCCGTGGTGCTCTGCGGCGCGAACACCGATGTGCGGACGCTCGTGGATCACACCCGCCCGGACCAGCAGCGATCATCGTAGAGAAGATGTCCGGTCGCCAGGTCGTTGATCTTGGCCCTGCTGATAGAGCGCTACCAACACGCCGTGCACGGGTTGGTCGTCTCCATTTTCCTCCGCCTCGTCGACCAGTTGGGCGAGCGTCTCGCCGAGCTCTCTTGCCTTCGCGGGGCTCAGGCGCAGATGACGCAGCGTCAGATGTGTCTTGGCGGGTGAGAGGTCCAGTTCCTGGGCGACCGCGGCGAGCATCGCGGCGGTGCCTGCCGCTTGGGGTTCGGCGACGACCATGCGACGGGCCGTGCGCTGGTAGTACTGCTCAGTGCCGCCGCGGACCTGGCGGCTCTCGGCGACGTGGACCAGCCCGGCTTCGCGGAGCACTTTGACGTGATGGGCCACGTTGCCCTTCTTCGCGTCGAGCTGCGCCGCAAGCCGGCTGATGGTGGCAGGCCGGTGGCCCAGGGCGAAGAGCAACCGCTGACGCAACGGGTGGGCGAGCGCCGCGAACTGCTCAGGCGCACTGATCTCCAGGATGTCCTCAGGAGGCGGTGGATGAGAAGGCTGGTCGCTCATGCTGAAAGTGTCTAATTTGTTTGACGCTTTCGCAAGGGCGGTGTCTACTCCCGGTCATGACGACGCTTACGAAGCTTCGACCGGCTCCTGTCATCAACGAGACAGCCCGGCTCCTGGTCGAGCACTACGTTTTCCCCGAGATAGCCGAGCAGCTCACCGCTCTGCTGCAACGGCGCCTCAACGAGGGCGCCTACGACGTCGACGGCGCCGAGGACCTCGCCCGGCTGGTCACCGCGGATCTGCAGTCCGTCAACGGCGACCGACACCTGAGCCTCAAGCACTACGCCGACCCGGTTCCCCCGGAGCAAGGGGCGGCCACCCTGGCGGCCATGCGCCGGGACTTCGACACCTCGCTGGGCGGTGCGCCCCGGATGGAGCTGCTCGACGGCGGGGTCGCCGTGGTGGAGCTGGCACCGATGCTGTTTCCGCTGGAATGGGCCGCCGAACCGCTGAGCGCCGCGCTCACCCTGGCCTCCCGCGCCCAGGCACTGATCGTGGACCTCCGCTCCAACCGGGGCGGCGACCCGGACACAGTCGCCTTCGTCTGCAGCTACCTCCTGGACAAGCGCACCCACCTCAACACCATGCACTGGCGCGACGGCGAGCGCAGAGAACAGTCCTGGAGCCTGCCGCACGTCCCGGGCGCCCGCTTCGGCAGCAGCAAGCCGTTGTACGTACTGTCCAGCAACAACACCTTCTCTGCTGCCGAGGAACTGGCATACGACCTGCAGCAGCTCGGCCGCGCCGTAGTCGTCGGCGAGCGCACCCGCGGCGGGGCGCACCCGCGCAAGGGCTGGACCGTGCACCCGCACCTGGAAGCCGCTATCCCTGTCGGCCGCGCGATCAACCCCGTCTCCGGCACGAACTGGGAGGGCACCGGCGTCCAGCCGGACATCCCCTGCGCCGCCGCTGATTCCCTCGACCGCGCTCACGCGATGGCCCTCGCCCGACTGGCAGGCTGATCGGGGACTCCGGCCTCAGGCCACCGTCACTACCCTCCGCAAAAGGTCCTGGAGCCTGGGCTACCGCACCAGGGAGCCCTTACGGCCTCCGGAACGGCCGTCATCCTCCTTCACATAAGGTGACATCGTCGGAACATCCCACTCACTAGGGGTTCCGGGGCCCGCACCGCGGACGGAGCGGGCCGTGGTTGAAGCGAAGAGGGGATGTGGGGGACGGGTGACGATCGGCGCGCAGTCGGAACAGGACGGCCCGGGTGAGGGGCCCGGGCGGCCGGCGGGAATGACCAGGAGGAGGAGGGGTGAGGCCGGAAAACCCGCGAGAACACAGCGGCCGTTCTGGAAGGAACTGCCGCTGCTCATCGTCGTCGCGCTGGTGCTGTCACTACTGATAAAGACTTTCCTGGTCCAGGCGTTCTCGATCCCCTCGAACTCCATGCAGAACACCCTGCAACCGGGTGACCGGGTCCTGGTCGACAAGCTGACCCCTTGGTTCGGTGCGAAGCCCGAACGTGGCGAGGTGATCGTCTTCCACGACCCGGGGCAGTGGATGAAGGGCCACCCGACGCCCGAGCCCAATGTGGCACAAAAGGCGCTGAGCTTCATCGGGCTGTTGCCGTCCGCCGGCGAGAAGGACCTCATCAAGCGGGTCGTGGGCGTTGCCGGCGACACCGTCGAGTGCCAGGGCACCGGTCCGCTGAAAGTCAACGGTAAACCGCTGAAGGAGCCGTACGTCTTTCCCGGCAATGCTCCGTGCAGCACGAACCCGAGGAGCCAGTTCAAGGTCACGGTGCCCAAGGACCGGCTGTGGGTGATGGGCGACCACCGCGAGGACTCGGAGGACTCCCGCTACCACCAGGAAGAGGACGACAAGGGCTTCGTCCCTGTGGACGATGTAGTGGGCCGCGCCATCGTCATCGCCTGGCCTGTCGATCGCTGGGAAACCCTGTCCGTCCCCGATACCTTCGGCCAAAAGGGCATCGACAAGGCGGCCGTCGCCGCCCCGACCGCGGTGGCCTTCGCGGGCGCCGTGCCCCTGGTACTGATGCGCCGACGACTGCTCCGCCACCCCATGCATGGCGGCAGGGCGCGTAATTGACCGGCTCTCAGGGCCCGTCAACGGCCACTGACGTGCCGTTCGGGAGGATGCAGTCTGCGCCGGACACCAGCCCCTCGCCGACGCCGCCATGCCTGCCTTGGCCCTCCCGGCACCCCGTGACTCCACCGAACCACGTCGACTACCGCCACGTATGCCTGCTGCCGGTGCCATCGACGCCGGCGAAGCGCCGTCAGCGGCCATCGTGCGCGAGGTGCATGAGGAGCCCGGCCCTCACCCGGGGACACTGCGGCGGTCGGCGGCAGAAGCCGCAGGAACGCAGCGGCGGCGACCAGGAGCACAGCGGGATGGCCAGTGGCGCCGCCGCGTGACAGTACGAACGCCATCAACTATGGCAAATTGGCGGGTACTTCACTTCTTCAGGCGCATGATGGACTGCTACGGTGCCCCACGTTGCCGACGGCTGTCAGGCGACAGCCGCGTCACGGCATCCGTGTCCCCGTTCTCCCCCTTCTTTCTCTTCTGCTCTTTCCTGTGCGGAGACTCTCGATGCGTCCATCAAGACCTGCACGATGGCAGCGGTCCGAGCCACTGGATGACGACGAGCGCATGCTCAAGGAGCTCGGCTATACCCAGCAACTGCACCGGCGCATGGGCGCCTTCGGCAACTTCTCCGCCTCCCTGTCGGTCATCTCCATCATGTCCGGGACGCTGCTGCTTTTCGGCTACGGCCTGAACAGCGGTGGACCCGCGGTGGTGGTGTGGGGGTGGCTCGTCGGGGGACCGCTGGTGCTGTGCCTGGCCGCGGCGCTGGCCGAGATCACCTCCCGCTACCCCACCAGCGGCGGCCTGTACTACATGGCCCGCCAGCTCGGCGGTGAGCGGTGGAGCTGGTACACCGGCTGGCTTAACCTCCTGGGGCTGCTCGGCGGCATCGCGGCCCAGGATTACGGCATCGCGATCTTCACCGCCGCCTGGGCGAACCTGCAGTGCGGTTTCGTGCCGACGCCGGGGTCCCTGCTGGTCCTGTACGCGGTCATCCTCGCGTTGCACGCCGCCTTGAATCTCCTCGGCACCCGTCTGCTGAGCGTCCTGACCTCTCTGAGCGCGTGGTGGCACCTGGCCGGGGCCGTCGTCATCATCGGTGCCCTGACGCTCGTCCCCTCGCACCACCAGCCGGCCGGCTTCGTGTTCTCCGAATTCACCAACAACACCGGCTGGTCGAGCTCCATGTACGTCATCCTGCTGGGCATGCTCCTGCCGTGCTTCGCCCTGGCCGGTTACGACACCTCGGCCCACCTCAGCGAGGAGACCAATGGAGCTTCCGTGGCCGCGGCGCGCGGCATCGTCCGCTCCGTGGCGGTGTCCTGGATCGCCGGCGGTATTCTGCTGGCCGCCTTGCTGTTCGCCATCCAGGACTACACCGGGACGCTGAGCAGCGAGACCGGGGTGCCGGTGGCCCAGATCCTCCTGGATGCTCTGGGCGTGGCCACGGCGAAAGCGTTGCTGCTGGTGATCATCGTTGCGCAGTTCCTGTGCGGCTACACCGTCACCGCCTCCGCCAGCCGCATGATCTACGCCTTCGCCCGGGACGGTGCCCTGCCCGGCTCGGCGCACTGGCGGAAGGTCAACCGCCGTACTGCCGTCCCGGCGAATGCCGTCCGGCTCGCGGTCGGTGTCGCCTTCCTACTGGCCCTGCCGTCTCTGTACTCCGCCTCGGCGTTCTCGGCGGTGACCGCGATTTCCGTCGTGGGCTTCACCCCGGCCTACGCCATCCCGGTGCTGCTGCGCCTGCGCCACCCGGGCCGGTTCGCCCCCGGGCCCTGGCACCTGGGCCGCTGGAGCCGGCCGATCGGCTGGGTGGCAGTGCTGTGGGCAGCCGGTGTGACCGTGCTGTTCCTGCTGCCACAGGCCAGTCCGGTCACCGCCACAACCTTCAACTACACTCCCATCGCTTTGCTGGTGGCTCTCGCCATGGCCGCCCTGTGGTGGCGCTTCGGCCGCCGCTCCTACGATGTGCCCCGCTCCAGCAGCAGCACGGTGAATGCCCACGACCGGGCCGAAGAGGCTGAGACCATCATCTGATGACAGCAGACTCGCACGTTGCCCCTCGTGTCCCCATGCCGCGAAGGCACGGACAGGGGCTCCTCCCGACACAACGAGCAATGGAGGCACGGTGACGGTTTCCGCGGAGTCCATCGAATCGGTACAGCAGCTCACCACGGTCTGGCGGACCCTGGTGCTCGACCGCACCGCAGGCGCAGACGTGCGCGAGCTTCCGGGCATCACTGTTCGCTGGGCCGACAGCCGTTTCGGATTCTTGAACTGCATCACCTTGACTGAGACCGAAGCGGGAGCAGAACTTCTCAGGCACCGTCTGGGCCAGGCGGCGGACATCATGCGGACGAAGAAGCACCCGGGCTTCGTCTGGCTCTTCGAGGATCTTCTCGACGACGAGGCCCGCTCCGCGCTGGAGGCGACGGCCGAACAGGCCGGCCTCCAGTACGCCTTCCCCGGCACGGGCATGGCCGGCGACCTGCTCCCCATCCCCGAGCCGGTCCACCCCGATCTGACATTCGCCCGCGTGCGCACCGACGAGCAATTGCGGGCCTACGCCGACCTCCAATCACGCGCGTACGGCTTCCCCATGGATGAGAGCCGCGACGGACTGATGGGATCCGCCCTCTGGAAGAACGAGCTGCACGCCTACCTGGCCATGCGAGATGACGAACCAGTAGCGTGCGCGGCCACGGTCGAAGCACAAGGCCGCCTGTTCGTCGCGTTCGTCGCCACGGACCCGCAATGGCAGCGCAAGGGTTACGGCGAAGCAGTCACGCGCAAAGCGTTGTACGAGGGCGCGCGGGCCACCGGGCTGACCCGCGCCACGTTGCACGCCACCGCCGCCGGGGCCCCCGTGTACCCGCGCATCGGGTTCGAGCCGAACTCCCCTATCCACTTCTACGGTCTGAAAGGCTGATCCGGTGAGGCAGCTCTCGTCAGACCAGGCGAGCGGCTGACGAGAGCTGTTACCGCCTTGCTACGGCGCAGCGACAGCTGCCCGTCCGCTCGCCGCTCTGGTCGCTACCGGGCAGCGGGGTGACGCCCCGATGCGTCACGACGGTGTGCGGATCGCCTCTGCGGTCCGGCGGGAGTGTTCCCTTGCGCGGGATCGTGCCGCAGGCAGTCAGGTAGTTGGTTAGCGGTCAGCGGCGTTCGATGACCTTGTCTCCGACGGGCAGGGGCGGCCGCCCGGCAGCACCAAGGGCCTTGGCCGTCAGAAAACCGCCCAGACATCCTCGACCGCTCCTCTGCTCGCCGCTGCATCCGGCGAGGAGTTCGTAGCCACAATGTCGTTCACCGGGCCCGTCCAACCTCTCAACAAGGGGGTCCGTACAACTTCCACGCGACATCCGAACACGCGTCCCCAGCATGTGGCATGTCCACCGGGCTCGAACCGCCCTTCTTTCGGCCACTCGGGCAACCAGTAACGCGGCAGGCAGCGGGATCGTTGCCGCAAGGTACACATTGCACCAATATCGGTGCATTTCTGTCATAGGCAGGAGGAAGTTCACCATGTCAGTGAGCAAGCGGGGAGTCTCGGTCGCCGCGGCCACAGCCGCTTTGGTGGTCTGCACCGCTACCGCGGCGGGCGCCACCTCGGTCATCGGCTTCGGTAACGGCGCACAAGACAACCTGTGCGCCAACCTCGACTCCGCGCACACCGCCGGCCCCGCGCGGAATGCGACCGGGAGTCTGGTCGCCGGGTTGCTGGCGCTCACCCTGAGCGCCCCGGCCAACCAGTGCGGAGACCTGGGGCTGCCCAAGGAGGACAAGGCCGACCAGCCCGCGGAGAATCTTCACGTCGACGTTGCCGAGTGAGGCGCGGGCCCGGTCCACGATCGCGTGCGTGGTGAAGCCGAGCGCTGACACCGCGGCGTCCAGCGGTGGCCGGGCCCGCTTTCGGATCGGCCGAGTCCATCTGCCGACGCAACCAGGACTGCGGCCTTCGCCGGCCCTCAGGACCGACAACGTCGAGAGCCGTATCGACGGGAAATCGAAACGGCGCCCATTGCCGGTTTCGGACCGACCCTCCCCCGATTCCATTCCAGCCCGGCGTCGAATCGGTGAAATCATCTACCGCCACTCGCCATACAGCGAGAAGTGATTCGCGAAGGCCACGAGGGGTGCAAATACTTGAGTGCCGGCGCAACGGCGCGAAAGCACTTGCAGATCACGCATCCTGGCAACCGGCCTTCTCCTCAAAGGGAGCTCCCGTCAGGACGCTGGGCGGGTGGGAGGAGCACTACCTCCCTCATGGGAGACCGTTGCCGCCGCTGGTCCGCGCGCTCCGCTGCGGCGACTGCCGCTAGGTGGATCCGGGCCGCCATCCTCCGGGGCCTCCCCGTCAACAGCTTTTCGTTCCCCCGGGCCCTCCACCAGCCCGGGGTTTCACTCACAGGGCCGGTACGGTCGCGCCGGCCGCCAGCCGGAGCGCGCCCCGTGCATGACCGGCCTGCGTCCACGGTTCCCGTCGGGCAGGGTGAAATCTCTCTCGAAATCAATCGGTTTCGAATTAAACAAACACGCCTGCCGGAACGAGTGCTTCCTGGCGGAGAGCGGTTCACGATGTACCAGTCCGGGCCCAAGTAACGTTTAATGTCCGAGTTTTGATGGCCAGTAAAGGACTTCACGAACAGGTAATCCGTGGGTAAAGTAATGGGCTCCAGCGGCCGCGCAGTATTGGCCGTAGGTGGCTGGTGCTCGCGCGGTGACGCCGTGCACCGGCACGCCCGCTCGACATGCTCTTCGAGATGACCCGACCACGCGCCGCACCCGGCGACACGCTGCGGTGCCCCACGAGGCAGGCCACCATGAAATCAATCATCGACAACGCCCGATCCTTCGCCACCACCCTCGTTGCCGATCCCGAGCGCGCCGAGCGCCTCAGGGCTCTGGAGGCCGGGCAGGCTCCGGAAGTCCTCTTCATCTCCTGCGCGGACTCCCGCGTCGTCCCCGCGCTCATCACCGGCGCGGACCCCGGCCAGCTCTTCGAGCTGCGCACCGCGGGCAACATCGTGCCCAATTACAGCGGCGGCCCCACCGGTGAGGCCGCCACCGTCGAGTACGCGGTCAGCGTGCTCGGTGTCCGTGACATCGTCGTCTGCGGGCACTCGCACTGCGGCGCCGTGGGCGCCGTCGTGCGGGGCGACGACCTCTCCTCCGTGCCGGCCGTGCGGGGCTGGCTCGAACACGCGCTCCCGGTCGACGCTCCCGCCCGCACGGTCGAGCGCGTCTCACCCGACATGGCGGAGGCCGTGCAGCAGCACGCCATCGCCCAGCTGGACACCCTGCGCACCTACCCCTGCATCCGCGAGCGGATCGAGGAGGGGCAACTGTCGCTGCACGCCTGGTACTACGAGGTCCACACCGGCGTCGTCAGCGCACACCGGCCCGGCGACGCCCTGCCGTTCCCGCCCCTGTGACCCGCCCGACAGAAACACACAAGGGACCCTCACCCATGCTCTCCAACCTCAGGAAACCAGGCGTCCTGCGCCAAGACGTCCTCGCCTCGCTCGTCGTCTTCCTCGTGGCCCTGCCGTTGTGCGTCGGCGTGGCCGTGGCCTCCGGCGTACCGGCCGAACTCGGCCTGATCACCGGCATCGTCGGCGGGCTCGTGGTAGGCGCGATGCCCGGCAGCGTGATGCAGGTCAGCGGCCCGGCCGCCGGCCTGACGGTGCTCGTCTTCGAGGCCGTGCGGGAATTCGGCCTCGGCGGGCTCGGTCTCATCGTGCTGGGCACCGGGCTGCTCCAGCTCGCCCTCGGCTTCGCGCGGTTCGGCCGGTGGTTCCGGGCGATCTCCGTCTCGGTCGTGCACGGCATGCTCGCCGGCATCGGCCTCATCCTGATCTTCGGCCAGCTGTACACGATGGCCGGGCTCAAGCAGCCAAGAGAAGGACTGGAAAAGATCGCCGGCATCCCGGGGCTGATCGCGGATGTCGTGACCAGCCGCGCCGCCCTGACCGCCTCCGCGGTCGGCCTGGCCACCATCGCCGTGCTCGTCCTGTGGAAGAAGCTTCCCGCCAAGGTGCAGCTCGTGCCCGCGCCGCTCGCGGCGGTCGCGCTGGCCACAGCCGTAGCCGCCCTGGCCGGCCTGAACGTCCCCAACGTCGAGGTGAAGGGGCTCTCGGGCGCCATCCAGCCGCCGAGCCTGAACGATCTGTCCTCACTCGGCAGCGGCGCCCTGCTCGGCACCATCGTGATTTTCACCCTCATCGCCTCGGCGGAGACGCTGTTCAGCGCCGCCGCGGTCGACCGGATGCACGACGGCCCCGGCACTCACTACGACAAGGAACTCCTGGCCCAAGGGGTGGGCAACACCGTGTGCGGCCTCCTCGGCGCCCTGCCCATGACCGCGGTCATCGTCCGAAGCTCCGCCAACGTCGCCGCAGGCGCCAAGACCCAGCTCTCCCGCATCCTCCACGGCGCGTGGCTGCTGCTGTTCGTGGTCGCGCTCCCAGCGGCCATCGGCCTCATCCCGCTGGCCGCGCTGGCAGGCGTGCTGGTACACGCCGGCTGCAAGCTCATCCCCGTCCAGCAGTTCGGTCCCCTGTGGCGCAAGCACCGCGGTGAACTCGCGATCCTCGTGATCACCGCTGTGGGCATCGTGGTGACCAGCATGTTCGAGGGCGTGATGATCGGTCTCCTCCTGTCCGTGGTGAAGTCGGCCTGGTCCACCTCCAAGGTTCACGTGGGCGTCACCGAACTCGCCGACGGCAGCATCCTGGTGCGGCTCACCGGCAACGCGACGTTCCTGCGGCTGCCTCACATCCTGGACTCACTCGAAGCCCTGCCCAAGGACCGTTCCATCGAACTCGACCGCTCTGAGCTGCGGCATCTGGACCACGCCTGCCGAAGCGCCCTGGAGGCATGGGCCGCCCGGCACAACGACGCCGGCACAGAGCCGGTACGGCTGCGCGACGCGCCACCGGCGGCGCCTGCGGGCGAAACGGCTGAGCGCAGCGAGCCGCTGGCACGGATCTGAGCAACCTCGCGCTCCGGGTGCGGCAGCACAACTGCGGCCCGGAGCGCACAAATCGGCGGAGGTCACCCGTCTGCGGGTGACCTCCGCCCTTCGGCGTCCACGAGCCCATCGCCCAGGCCACCCAGGACCCCTTCGTGGGCCAGCGCCGTTGGCAAGCCCGTGATGCATTGGGTCACCATGGCTGCCCGAACCCGGAGCCTCCTCCGAAAGCGGTGGCCTCGCCCCAGCCCGTCTTCCCGGTCAGCGCGGGCCGTTGACCTTGCGCTCAACGTCGAGGGTCAGCGTGAGGGCGTCCAGCACGCTGTCCGGAGCGATCCGGTTCTCCGCCCCGCCGCGCAGGACGTCCAGGACGTGGTCGATCATGGCGGTGTACTGGTCGGCGGCCGGCAGGTCGAGCTCGCGCGGGCCGTCGGCGGTGTAGGCGGTGACGGTGCCGGACGGCTTGCCGTCGAAGCCCATCGTGGACGTGGCGTCGAGTACGCCGTGCTCGAAGGTGGCGGTGTAGCCGCCGCGGGCTCCCCAGGGCATGGGCATCAGCGAGGAGACGGAGCTGCGGGCCGCCGCACCGTCAAAACGGAAAGCGGCGTCGATGGCCGCGGAGTTCTCGTCCCGCTCCACCGAGGTGACGGTGACGTCCCGGGGCAGGCCGAGGGTGCGCGCGATGATGTCCATGTCGCTGTGCATGGCTTCCAGCGGCAGCACCTTGAGCCCGAGCGAGGCGCCCGGCCACAGGTGAGCGGTCCGGTTCCACAGCGTCAGCTGCTCCAGCCGCCCGTAGACGCCCTCGCGCACCGCGTCGAACAGGGGCTGATGAGCCGGGATGAACCGCTCGAACATGTCGACGAACACATGTTTGTCGCTGCGTGCCGCGGCCTCGGCGACTCGCCGGGCGTCGGCGAGGTTGTCGGCCAGCGGCAGTTCGACCAGAGCGTGCTTGCCCGCTTCCAGGGCACGCAGCACGTACGGGGCGTGCAGTTGGACGGGCAGGCAGATGTCCACCAGGTCGAACGAGGGATCCTCGAACGCGGCATCCATCGTGGTCGAGGACGCGAAACCGAACCGCCCCGCCACCTTCGCGGTCTTCTCCGCATCGCGGCCGAACATCACCACCTCCACGTCGCCACGGGCGGCGTAGACAGCGGCATGGGCCTGCCCGAAACCGGTTCCCAACAGTGCGATCTTCATTTCGTCTCCTTGCGTTCGTTGCGGTGGGGGGTGCGTTCAGTCGGCCTGGCGCCTGATGCCTGATGCCACGGTGGTCGGCGGCGCGGGGCAGGTCAGGCCACCGGAGTCGGCGCGGGCTCCTGCGCCCGCTCCCTGTCCGCCCCGTTGGTCGGTTTCTTGGTGCCGGCGGTGCGGGGCAGGGCTGCCAGCAGGGCGCACGCGGCGACGAACGCGGCCGCCACGTACCACAGGGAACCGGTGAAGGCGTGCGGCATCCTCGCCGACCGGGTGGCGGGGTCGCCGTGGCCCAGGCGGGCGAAGAAGATCACCGAGGACAGGGCGACACCCACGGCCTGGCCGAGCTGGACGGTGGTGTTGGTCAGTCCGGACGCGGAGCCGGCGTGCTCGTGGGGGACCTCGGAGAGGATCAGGTCGGTCAGCGGGGCGATGATCAGCCCCATGCCCAGGCCCATCGGGACCAGCGGCAGGATGGCCTGCCACATCGTGATGTCCGCTCCGTGACGATGGGTGAGGCAGGCGAACAGCAGCATGCCCGCCGCCGCCAGCAGGGCACCGGCCTGTAGGACCACGCGTCCGAAGCGGGGCACCAGGACCTGCATGGACATCCCGGCGCCGGCCATCATCGCCGCCGACAGCGGCAGCCCCGACAGTCCGGCCTTCAGCGGTGACCAGCCCAGCCCCAACTGGAGGTAGAGGGTCCAGGCCAGGAAGAACACCCCCGAGGCCAGGCCGAACATGAGCTGCACGCCCTGCCCGCCGGCGAAGCTGCGCCGGGCGAACAGCGACAGCACCACCAACGGCGAGCCACCCCGCCGCAGCACACGCCGCTCCCAGGCGACGAAGAGCGCCAGCAGCGGCACGGACGCGGCCATCGAAACGTAGGTCCAGACGGGCCAGCCCAGCTCGCGGCCCTGGGTCAGCGGGAACACCAGCGCCAGCAGCCCGGCCGTCGCCAGCAACACCCCGACCAGGTCCAGGCGGGCGGCGCGCTCGGCCTTCGACTCGCTGATCACCATGCGCCCGGCGATCAGACCGGCGACGCCCAGCGGCAGGTTGACCAGGAAGATCGGCCGCCAGCCCAGCCCGAACAGGTCACCCTGCACGAGCAGCGCGCTGACCAGCGGACCGGCGATCGTGCCCAGTGACATGACCGCGCCGTAGATCCCGAAGACTTTGCCGCGCTCACGCTCGGGAAACGTGACGTGGATGATCGACAGCACCTGCGGCACCATCAGCGCCGCCATCGCGCCCTGGGCCACGCGCCCGGCCAGCAGTATTTCCGCGTTGCCGGCGACGCCGCAGACCAGCGAGGTGACGGTGAAGCCGACGACGCCGAGCAGGAAGACGCGCTTGCGGCCGAACAGATCGCCCAGACGGCCGCCGGTGATCAGCCCGAGCGCGAATGCCAGCGCGTACCCACCGGTAATCCACTGCACCTGCGCCGACGAGGCACCGAGGTCCTCCTGGATATGGGGGATGGCCATATGGACGACGGTGACGTCCACCGCGTCCATGAATGAGGCGATCAGCACCACGGCCAGCGCGGCCCACCTGCGCGGATCCGTCGCGTTCATAGCGTTTCGGGAGTTTTCGTTCTCGGACATGTCGACCAAGCTAGAGTCCTTTTAGGACACCTCACGTCCGTAAAGAGAGGCAATCTGGGACGCATGACGACCGACCTGCCCGCCCGGATGCTCCGCCTGCTTTCCCTGCTACAGACCCGCCGCGAATGGTCCGGCACCGAACTCGCCGAACGCCTCGGCGTCACCGGCCGCACCATCCGCCGTGACATCGACCGCCTGCGCGACCTCGGATACCCCGTCGAAGGCACCACCGGCCACGCCGGCGGCTACCGCCTCGCCTCCGGCACCGCCATGCCCCCGCTGCTCCTCGACGATGACGAAGCCATCGCCACCGCCGTCGCCCTGCGCACCGCCGCCGGCAACCTCACCGGCATGGAGGAAACCGCACTGCGTGCCCTGGCCAAACTCGAACAGGTCCTGCCCGCCCGGCTGCGCACGCAGGTCGCGGCCGTGCAGCAGGCAACGGCCACCATCGGCTGGGAACCCCGCGCTCCGCGCGTCGACCCCGAGTTGCTGGGCAGCCTGGCCGCCGCCTGCCGCGATCACGAAAGCGTCACCTTCGACTACACCACCCGCCACGGCGGCTGCGCCGCCCGCCGCACCGAGCCCCACCACCTCATCGCCTCCGGCGGCCTGTGGTACCTCCTCGCCCACGACACCGACAAGAACGACTGGCGCATCTACCGCCTCGACCGCATCAGCAACCTAGCCCCCACCCGCCACCGCTTCACCCCCCACCCCGTCCCCGGCGACGATCCGGCCGCCTACGTCGCCGACAAGATCGCCACCGCGCCGACCCGCTACCGCGCCATCGCCACCGTCCAGGCTCCCGCCGACACCGTCCGCCGCCGCACCTGGGCCCTGCCCGGCCGCATCGAGCCCCTCGACGAGAACACCTGCACCGTCGACTGCTCCAGCAACTACCTCCCCGGCATTGCCCAGACCCTCGCCGCGCTCGACACTGACTACACCCTCGACGCCGACTCCCACGTCATCACCTACCTGCGACAGGAAGCCGATCGGCTGCACCGTGCGAGCAAGCCTCGGGCAGGCCATCAGGCCGGCCAGGGACCGGTTGAACAGATCTGAGAGTTCCGCGAGAGCCGCGGATCGCGATCCTTTCCCACACGGCGGCAACCGGGGCACCCGGGCGGGCTCCGCCCGCCGACAGCTGTCCCGCTGCTGAGCCCCAGGGGCTGGGTCGGTCACCGGAATACGGCGCAGGCCGTGGTCGGCGGGTCACTCAGGTGCCGTGATGTTTTGCCACAGAGCCTCCGCAAAAAACCTTTGGCGATATCACGGCAGCCACTGCTACGTTTCCGGAGGCCGTGCAAGAGAGCGAGGAGGTGGTACCCGTGAACGTATCGACAGGGGTGCTCCCCTCCGGGGTCACGGTCGGGCGATAGGTCGTCCGGGAGCGCCATTCAATGGCACTCCCGAAAGGCACGACCATGCGATTCACTTCTGAACGGCGTCTCGACGACGCTGTTTCCGAGCGCGCATTCACCCTCGGCGAGATCCCCGGCATCCTGTGGACGCCCGGATCCGCATCCGCGGCCGCACCGGCGCCGGTGATCCTGCTCAGTCCCCCTCCTCTCGGGCTGCGCAAGACGTACCCCCGACTGGTGGCCCGAGCCCGGCACTCCGCGGCGGACGGCTTCGCCACGGCCACCATCGAGCTCCCCGGAAGCGGCGGCCGGCCCCGTTGGCCCGCTGCCGAGCAGGCCCTCGCGGACCTGCGCCGGGCCATGGAGGCCGGCGAGCCGGTCAGCGACGAGATCATCGACGCCCTCATTCTCCCCCTGGTCGACAAAGCGGTCCCGGAATGGCAGGCCGCCCTGGACGCCCTTCTGTCGCTGCCCGAGATCGACGGCCCGGTCGGGTACTCGGGAGGAGTGATCTCCATCGGGACCCGGCTGGCGGTGGTCGAGCCGCGCATCTCGGCCGCAGTTCTGTTCGCCGGGAGTTTCATCCCTCGCGCCATCTTCGAGGAGGCTCGCCAGGTCACCATTCCTCTGCACGTCCTGCTGCAATGGGACGACGAAGGGAACGACCGGCAGGCGGCCCTCGACCTGTTCGACGCCTTCGGCTCCGAGGAGAAGACGCTGCACGCCAATATGGGCGGGCACACGGGCGTCCCGCAGTTCGCGGGGGACGCCGCGGCCCAGTTCTTCATCCGACACCTGAGGTGACGCCGGACCGTCAAGCCGCCAGGGCGTGGGCGGGTCGCCCCGCCCACGTCCCCGCCACTCCCCCGACGCCCTCGCGCTCCGCTGGGCCGCACCGCATCCATTCTTCACACAAAATATGTGATGTCCCGGCGATTTTTCTGCTAAAAATGCTTCCCATGCCGACGCTCCCCCGTCGGCCCGACCTGGAGGCTGTGACCGGAGCATGACCGCCCAGACCTTTCCCTCGTCCATCCCGTCCACCATGCGTGCCGCCGTGCTGCACGCTCCCGAGGAACTGCGGATCGAGGAGCGGCCGGTGCCGGTGCCCGGTCCCGGGCAAGTGCTCGTCCGGGTCGAAGCGGTCGGGATCTGCGGCTCCGACGTGCACTACTACCGGCACGGCCGGATCGGCGACTTCGTCGTGCGTGCTCCGATGGTGCTCGGCCACGAGCCCGGTGGCACGGTGGTCGCCCTGGGCCCGGGGACGGTCCGTCACCGGCCGGGGCAATTGGTCTCCATCGAACCGGGCGTCCCCTGCGGCCGCTGCGCCCAGTGCCGTTCCGGCCGTTACAACCTCTGCCCCGGCGTCTCCTTCTATGCCACGCCTCCGGTCGACGGGGCGCTGTGCGAGTACGTCGCCGTCGACGAGGACTTCGCCCACCCCGTCCCCGAGCCGCTGACCGCCGAGACGGCGGCCCTGCTGGAACCGCTGTCCGTCGGGGTGTGGGCCTGTCGCAAGGCCCGGGTCACCCCGGGTTCCCGGGTGCTGGTCACCGGGGCCGGTCCGATCGGGCTGGTCGCCGCGCAGGCCGCACGGGCCTTCGGGGCCACCGAAGTCGTCGTCACGGACGTCGCGCCGCACCGGCTCGACCTGGCCGGGCGGCTGGGCGCGACCACCACGGTGGACGTCTCGACGACCCCCTTGGCCGACACCGGCTTCGAACCCGACATCCTGCTGGAGTGCTCCGGCGTCCCGGCCGTCGCCGACGAGGCGATCCGCGCCGTCGGCAGGGCGGGCCGGGCCGTGCTGGTCGGCATGGGCGGCGACACCGTCCCGCTCCCCCTGGCCCACGTGCAGAACTTCGAGATCGAGGTCACCGGCACCTTCCGGTACGCGGGCACCTGGCCCACCGCCATCGCCCTGGCCGCCTCCGGCGAAGTGGAGCTGCGGCAGCTCGTGAGCCACCGTTACGGCCTGGGGGACGCGGAGCGGGCGCTCACCGCGAGCACCGGTGACCCCACGGTGATCAAGTCGCTGGTGTGTCCGCAGAATGCCTGACCGGCGCCGTGCGAACGCGGAGGGCCGAAGGACACAGGAGAACGGGAACGAAGGGAAAGGCCGTATGCCGCCCAGGACACGCTTGTCGCAGGCCGCCGTCGAGCAGCGGCGGCAGGACGTCCTGCGATGCGTCACTGAACACGGCCCGCTGCGCATCGACGACCTCGCCGTCCGGTTCGGCGTCAGCCTGATGACGATGCACCGGGATCTCGACGACCTCGCCGGGCGCCGGCTGCTCCGCAAGGAGCGCGGCCGGGCCGTCGCCTTCCCCGCCCTGACGCGGGAGACGGCCACCCGCTTCCGCACCGGCACCGCCCTCGCGGCGAAGACCGCACTGTGCGCGGCGGTGACCGGCCGGATCACTTCCGGCATGACTGTCCTGATGGACGACTCCACGACCCTCTATCCCCTCACCGACGCGCTGGCCCGGCTCGAAGGGCTCACGGTGGTCACGAACTCGGTCGGCATCGCCCGGCGGCTGAGCCCGGCGCCCGCGGTGGAGGTGACTCTCCTCGGCGGCCGCTATCACGGCGAGTTCGACTCGTGCACCGGTGCGGAAGTTGCCCGCGGCCTCTCCCGCGTCCACGCCGACCTGGCCCTGATGTCCGCCACGGCCGTCATGGAGGGACGCCTCTTCCACCCCCTGCGGGAGTACGCCGACGTCAAGGAGGCCATGCTGGCCTCCGCCGATCGGTCCCTGCTCCTGGCCGACCACACCAAGTTCGGCAAGACCGCGACCCACGCGCACGGCACCGTGGAGGCGTACGAGGCTGTCATCACCGACACCGGAACGCCGGCCGACCAGCTCGCCGCCGTGCGTGCCATGGGCGTCGCCGTGGAGACGGCCGTCCCGGCCGGCGGCGGAGCGACCGGGGCCGCCGCGGCGGCGGAGTGACGGACGGACGGGCTGTGGGGCAGCGGAGCAGCAGGTGTCACGGTGTCCGACGCCTCCTGCTCCGCGCCGCGTTCGTCAGGCGGACGGCTCGGCGGCGCACACCGCGGTGGCCTGACCGGCCCCGGTGGCCCTTGCCGCTCCGGGCCCGCGACGCGCCTCGGTTTTCGCCTCGCCCCCGCGAGGCGCATCCTTCGCTCCACCCTCGGGAGACGCATCCTTCGCTCCGTCCCCGCGAGGAACTTTCCTCGTACCGGCCCCCGGCAACACAGGCATACCGTCCCCCGGCGACGTGACCCGCAAGCACAGTGCCGCGTTGAGCAGCAGCAGCGCCGCGTAGATCCACACCAGGCCCTGGAAACCGAACGAGCCGTAGGTCACCGTTCCGATCAGCGGGCCGACGGCGACGCTCAGTCCCGCGCCCAGGGTGTACACGCCCATCACCTGCCCCCGCCGTTCCGGCGCCTGGGCGACCATCATCGCGGGCAGCGGCACGTACCCCGCGAGCCCCACTCCGTACACGGCGACCGCGACCGCCGCCACGGGGAAGCTGTGACCGGCGGCCGCGGGCAGGTAGTAACAGAGCAGACAGCCGACGGCGCCGAGCACGCCGCCGAACAGAGCACACGTCCTGCGCTTGCTCCAGTTGTCGCCCAGCACGCCGAACACGAGCAGCGCACCCAGGTTCGCGACCATCATGACGACGAGGAGGGTGTTCCACTCGCCGTCGCTGAATCCGAGATCGCGCACGAAGAAGGGCATGAAGACCCACATGCCGAACGACGGCGTGGTGTTGATGAGCCGGATGACCAGGCTGATGCCGAGCTTCGGCTGCTCGAACAGGATCCGGAACGTACCCACCAGCTCGGTCCGGGCGTCGCGGCCCGGTGCCAGTCCGGTGAACCCCGTCCGTTCGCGGAGCAGCAGCAGGACGACGGCCGAGCCGGCGAGGATCACCACCAGGGAGAGCCACAGCGTCCGGTAGAAGCCGAGGGCCGGGGTGACCGCGGCGAAGACGAAGGAGCCGATGATCGGGTAGCCGGAGCTGTAGCAGAACCAGAACCAGCCGACCGCCTTGCTCTGGTGGTCCCTCGGGGCCACGGCCATGACCCACGAGAGGAAGCCGTAGGCGAACATCGGGTAGCCGAAGCCGCGCAGCCCGTAGGTGACCATGACGAGCCAGTAGCTCTCCGCCGGGACCGCGACGCCGAGCATCAGGACGTGGAAGAGCACCCAGACCCCTGCTCCCACCGCCATCACCTTCCGCGAGCCCCACCGGTCCGACAGCAGGCCCGCGCCGAGGAAGGAGGCGACGGCGGCGGTGACGCCGTAGACGGTGATGATCGCTCCGGCGCCGGTCTCGGAGAAGCCGAGGTCGTCGCCGAAGTATTTGGAGAGGTAGCTGGTCTCCACCCCGTCACCGATCATGAACAGCAGGAGGCCCGTGTAGCCCCAGAAGAGCGGGCGGGGGACGCCTATCCGGTCCAGTACGTGCCGGGCAGAGGAGCCCTCGGATCCACCCGGCCCGTGCGGTGCCTCCCGGCCGCCCGACTCGGCCCGACCGTCCTGACCGCCCGGCTCGCCGTGCCTGCTTGCCTCGTCCTGCCTGTTCATGGCTTCCCCGCTCCCGACGGCGTGATGTGGATCTTGCGGCCGGTGCCGGCGCGGAAGGCGACCACCGCCTCGTCGAAGCCCTCCAGCCCGAAGACGTGACTGACCAGCGGGTCCAGGTCGAGTCCGGAGGCGAGCAGGTCGATGGCGGGCTGGAAGCTGTGGTGCACCGCCATCGAGCCGATGATGTCGATCTCGCGGTTGTAGACCGCGAACGGGGAGAAGGCGGCGGTGCGCGCCGGGTCGACGACGCCGAACTGCAGGAACGTGCCGCCCTTGCGGACCCGGGTGAGCCCGTCCTCGATGGCGGCGACGACGCCGGTCGCGTCGATGACGACCTCGAAGCCCTGCGGGACGTCGAGAGCTTCAGCGTCCGTCGCCACGGCATCCGCCGCGAAGGACTCGGCGAAGGCCAGCCGTTCCGTGTTGACGTCCACCATGGAGACGGAGGCGGCGCCCGCGCCGCGCACCACCGCCGCCATCATCAGGCCCATGGTGCCCGCGCCGTAGATCAGGTAGTGCTCGCCGGGGCGGCGCGGCAGTCGGTTGAGGCCGTGCACCGCGCACGACAGCGGCTCGACCAGGCCCGCTGCCGCGTCGGACAGTTCGTCCGGCAGGACGTACGCGCAGCGGGCGGGGACGGCGACCAGTTCGGCGAAGCCGCCGCCGCGGGTGACGCCGACCGCGCTGTAGTTGTCGCAGAGGTTGCCGCGCCCGATGCGGCAGTAGTGACAGGCCCCGCACGGGAGGTTGGGATCGACGGCGACCCGGGTGCCCGGCTGAAGACCGGTCACGCCCTGGCCGAGGGCCACGATCCGGCCGGTCAGCTCGTGTCCGGGGACCAGGGGGTAGCCGGCGGAGGGGAGTTCGCCGTCCAGGATGTGCATGTCCGTGCCGCACAGACCGCACGAGGACACTTCGACGACGATCTCACCCGGGGCCGGGACGGGGTCGGGTACTTCGGTCACCCGGACCTCGCCGGGACCGGTGACTAGGACTGCGCGCATCGGCTCGCTCCTCACTTCCTTGTGCGGTGGCGGGACCGTAACCCTCGCGTAAACGCTTACGCAAGCGTTTACGCGGAGGAAGTGATGAGGTAACTTCGAGCGGGCGGGTGCCGGTTGGATGCGGTCGTCGGCCCCGGCCGCACGGCACCGTGATCGGCACCCACGATCACGGATATCGGACGACAACGGCGACGGACACGCCGCCGCACAGGAGGCTCGGGAGCATGGCAACGATGGCGGACGTGGCCCGGCACGCGGGCGTCTCCGTGGCCACCGTCTCCCATGTCCTCAACGCGACCCGCCCCGTGCGCCCGGCCACTCGCGACGCCGTCCGGGCAGCCATCGAGGAGCTGGGCTACACCCACAACACCCTCGCCCGTTCCCTGGTCACCTCCCGCACGAAGTCGATCGGCCTCGCGGTCTCCGCCGCCAGCAACCCGTATTTCACCGAGATCTTCCAGGGTGTCGAGGCCAGCGCCCTCCAGGCCGGCTACAGCCTCCTCGTCGCCGACCCCCACGACGACCCGGAGCACGAGCTCAAGACCGTCCGGCTGCTGCACGAACGCCGCGTCGACGGCATGATCGTCGCTCCGTCCGCCGCCCCCGGGGCCCTGCTCGACCAGCTCGCCCACATGAAGGTGCCCACCGTCTTCCTCGACCGCCTCGTCGGCGACTCCTACGACCAGGTCTGCGCGGAGAACGAAGCCCCGACGGCCCAGCTGGTCACCCACCTCGCCGAACAGGGCCACACCCGCATCGCGCTGATCGCCGGTACGCCCGGCCTCAGCACCACCACCGAGCGCGTCGCCGGCTACCGCACCGGCCTCGACGAGGCCGGTCTCCCCTACCGCCCCGAACTCGTCGTCGACGGCAACTCCCAGGCGTCGGGCGCCGAACGGGCCACCCACCACCTCCTCGGCCTCTGCGACCCACCCACCGCGCTGGTCACGGCGAACAACGCCATGACCATCGGCACCCTCCGGGCCCTGCGCGCCCTCAGCCTCGCCGTCCCCGGCGACATAGCGCTCGCCTGCTTCGACGACTTCTCCTGGGCGGACCTGTTCGAACCCCGCCTCACCGCCGTCGCCCAGCCCAGCCGCGACATCGCCGCGGCGGCGGTGGGCCTGCTCCTGGACCGGCTCGCGGATCCCGGGCGCGCGCCCCGCACCCTCCGGTTGCCCTGCGCCTTCGTGCACCGCAGTTCCTGCGGCTGCACCGGCTGAAGGCCCCCTCCCCCGTCCCCTGCCCGGCCCGCTCTCCTCCTCCGCTCCGCCGCCGGTTCCGTGCCCACCGTGCGCCTGCGGACCCGTCACCTCCCCCACCGAAAGGCCGCTCCCACATGATCATCGTCGCCGGGGAAGCCCTCATCGACCTCGTCCCCGCGGGGCCCGCCGCCGACGACGAGCTGCCCGCCCTGCTGCCCCGGCGCGGTGGCGGCCCCTACAACACCGCCGTCGCCCTCGCCCGCCTCGGCTCGCCGGCCGCCTTCTGCTCCCGGCTGTCCACCGACCACTTCGGCGAGGCCCTGCTGCGCGCGCTGGCGGCGGACGGTGTGGACACCTCCCTGGTCCAGCGCGGCCCCGAGCCCACCACTTTGGCTGTGGCGCACCTCGCTGACGGCGGCTCGGCCACGTACACCTTCCACGCCGAGGGCACCGCGGACCGCCTCTTCCGGCTCCCGGCCGACCTCCCGGCGCCGGCGCGTGCGCTCTCCTTCGGTACCTGCTCGCTCGTCCTGGAGCCGGGGGCGGGGGCGTACGAGGAGCTGATGCGCCGCGCGTCCGGGCGCGGCCTGTTCACCGCCCTCGACCCGAACATCCGGCCCGGTCTCATCCCCGACCCCGACGCCTACCGGGCCCGCTTCCGCTCCTGGCTGCCGCATACCACCCTGCTCAAGCTCTCCGAGGAGGACGCGGTGTGGCTCGCGCGATCGGCCGACGTCACGGCCACCGTCGGAGAGTGGCTCGCGTCCGGCCCGTACGCGGTGGTGCTCACCCGGGGCGGCGCGGGCATGACGGTCCGCACCCGCGACGGCCTCGAACTGTCGGTCGCCGGGGCGGAGGTGGACGTCGTGGACACCATCGGGGCGGGCGATACGGTCAACGCCGCGCTGCTGCACCGTCTCGACCACCACGGCGCACTCACCGGGACCCCCGCCCCGACCGCGGAGCAGTGGCACGACGTCCTGACGTTCGCCGCCCGGGCCGCCGCCCTGACCTGTGCCCGGGCCGGCGCGCAGCCGCCGTACGCCTCCGAGCTGGGGGCCGGGGACGGCTCGGTCGCGCGCTGAGCCGCTTCCGGCCCGGAGCCGCGGTGAGCGTGGGCAGGGCTCGCCGCTGCCGCGCGGGCCGGCGTCCCCTCGTCCGGGGTGCTGCTCCGGCGTGCCGGGCGGTGTGCCGAAGGCCGCAGCCTCGCCACCCGTGGCGGTTCGGGCCGGTGGGTGGTCAGGTGGTCTCGCGGACGGCGCGTGCCAGGGTGCGCAGTCCCTCGTCCAGTTCTTCGGGGGGAATGGTCAGCGGAGGCAGCAGCTTGACGACTTCGCTCTCCGGGCCGGACGTCTCGATGAGCAGCCCGAGTTCGAAGGCGCGGCGTGCCACCGCGGTGGCCCGGCCCTCGTGCCGGAGCTCCATGCCCCACACCAGGCCGCGGCCGCGCACATCGGCGACGTCCTCGGGGTGTTCGTCGGCGATGGCACGCAGCACAGGCTCGACCTGTTCGCCGCGCGTGAGGGTCTGCTTCTCCGTCTGCGCGTCGTTCCAGTAGGTCTCCAGCGCGGCGGTGGCCGTCACGAAGGCCGGGTTGTTGCCGCGGAAGGTGCCGTTGTGCTCGCCCGGCTCCCAGATGTCCAGACCCGGCTTGAACAGCGTCAGCGCCAGCGGGAGGCCGTAGCCGCCGATGGACTTGGAGAGAGTGATGATGTCGGGCTGTATGCCCGCTTCCTCGAAGGAGAAGAAGCCCCCCGTGCGGCCGCATCCCATCTGGATGTCATCGACGATGAGCAGCATGTCGTGCCGATGGCACAGGTCCGCCAGGGCGCGCAGCCACTCGGCGGCGGCGACGTTGACGCCGCCCTCGCCCTGCACGGTCTCCACGATCACCGCTGCCGGCTTGCTCAGGCCCGAGCCGGAATCCTCCAGCAGCCGCTCGAACCAGAGGAAGTCCGGGGTGCGGCCGTCCAGGTAGGAGTCGAACGGCATCAGGGTGCTGTGCACCAGCGGGACGCCGGCGCCGGCGCGTTTGAAGGCATTGCCGGTCACGGCCAGCGAGCCGAGCGACATGCCGTGGAAGGCGTTGGTGAAGGAGACGATCGACTCGCGGCCCTTGACCTTGCGGGCCAGCTTCAGCGCCGCTTCGACGGCGTTGGTTCCGGTCGGGCCCGGGAACATCACCTTGTGGTTCATGTCGCGCGGCTTGAGGATCGTCTCCTGGAAGGTTTCCAGAAAGGTCCGTTTGGCCGTGGTGGACATGTCCAGGCCGTGGGTGACGCCGTCCCGCTCGATGTAGTCGATCAGAGCGCGTTTGAGGACCGGGTTGTTGTGGCCGTAGTTGAGGGTGCCGGCGCCGGCGAAGAAGTCGAGGTAGGCGTGGCCGTCCTCGTCGTACATGTGCGCACCCTGGGCACGGTCGAAGACGGTGGGCCAGCCACGGCAGTAGCTGCGCACCTCCGACTCCACGGTCTCGAAGACGCTGAGGTCGGGCCGGGTGATGGTCACATCGTGCTCCTGGGGGGGTCACGGTTCGGCGTGAGGGTGGAGGGAGCGAAGAGTGGGGGTTGTCGTTGCGGTGCCGGATGTCTCAGAAGACATCGACTCCAGGTGGTCTCGTGCCCGCCCCGGGTTCAGCACGGACGGTCCGCCTTCGTGGTTCCGGCCGGGACCTCCGCGGGCTCGGTGAGACGCTCCGTGCCGCTCTCCGGCCGCGTGGGGCCCAGCCGTACGAAGCCTGGCCGTGCGGCTAGGAGCCCGCACACGAGTTCAGGCACCACCAGGAACACCAGCAGCCAGATCGATACCTCCCAGCCGCCGGTGGCACTGTGCAGCACGCCGAAGGTCAGCGGGCCGGTCGCGGCGAGGAGGTACCCGCCGGACTGGGCCATGCCCGAGAGCCGCGCCGTGACAGCGGCGTCGGGTGAACGCAGGTTGAGGAGCGTGAGGGCGATCGGGAACGCACTGCCCGTGGCGACCCCGAAAATCACGACCCAGACCCACCCGGCCTGTGGAGCCAGGAGCAGGCCGCCCAGCCCGATCACCATCAGGGCCACGACACCGAGGACGAGCGGCCGCTGGTCGCGCAGGCGGGCGGCGACCACCGGCACGACGAAACCGAGGGGGATTCCGATGATGATGATGGCCGAGTTCATCATCCCGGCGGTGGCGGGCGCGAAGCCGTGATCGTGCATCATCTCGGGAAGCCACGCCGTCAGCGTGTAGAACATCAGCGACGTCATGCCCATGAAGACCATCACCGACCAGGCCAGCGGCGAGCGCAGCAACGACCCCTTCTCCGCGTGAGCGTCCGGGTGAGCTTCCTCGTGAGCGGCGGGTGCGGGCGCGGAGGTGGGGGCGGTCGGCCGTGCCGGCAGCCGCTTGCGTCCACGGAGCGCGAGCGGTCCCCAGACCAGGGCGGCGATCAACGACGGGACCGCCCACACGGCCAGAGCCAGCCGCCAGCTGCCCATGTGGTCCAGCGGGACGGCCAGGCCGGCCCCGGCGGCGCCGCCGACCGACAACAGCATCATCGACAGCCCGGTGAGCGATCCCACGCGACGGGGGAACACGCGCTTGATGACCGCCGGCACCAGCACATTGCCCGTGGCCATCCCGGCCGCGGCCAGCGCGGTGCCGGTGAACAGCGCGGCCTGGGCGGGGACCACGCGCAGGAGGAGCCCGGCCGTGATCACCACGAGCGCTACGGTGATCGCCGCCTCGGTACCGATCCGGCGGGCGAGCACGGGGGCGAGCGCGGAGAAGATGCCCAGGCACAGCTCCGGCAGGGTGGTGAGCAGGCTGACCTCGACGCCGGTGAGCCCGAACGTGTCCTGCAGCTCGCCCAGGAGCGGGGGAACGCCGGTGATGGCCGCCCGCAGATTGAGGGTCAGCAGTACCAGACCGATGAGCGTCCAGATCGCTGTGAAACGAGTGATACGGGGAGTGGTCATGTCACCTTCGTCCTGCGCGGCGGCGTGTTGAACGTCGGGGTGGGCAGTGGACGTCCCCCGGGAGCCGCCCTGGTGGGCCGGAGGAAACCGCCGGCGCCGGGATCGCCTCCGGCGCCCGCACGGGTCAGGGTGTGCCGACTCCTGGGCCGGTCAGACGGGGAACTCGCGGTTGCCGAGGTGCTGCGGACGCGGCTTGGGCGCGGCGAACGGGGCGTCCAGCGTGTTCTCCACGCTGTTGTAGACGATGAAGATGTTGGAACGCGCGAAAGGTGTGATGTTGCCGCTTGAAGCGTGCAGCAGGTTCGAGTCGAACATCACCGCGGTCCCGGCGGGGCCGGTGACGTGCTCGATACCGTGTTGCTCGGCCATCCGCGACAGGTGCTCCCGGCCCGGGGAGCCGACGGGGAGGCGCTCGACGCGCAGTGACTCCTTATGGAAATCGGGCGGTGTCTCCCCGACTGTCGGAATGAACGTCTTGTGCGTGCCCGGCATGACCAGGAGCGGACCGTTGAACGGGTAGTTCTCGCTCAGCGCGATGGAAACGCTGAACGCGCGCGGCCGGGGCATCCCGTCTTCGGAGTGCCATGTTTCGAAATCGGAGTGCCAGTCGAACTGGGCGCCGCCGAAGCCGGGCTTGTAGTTGACACGGCTCTGGTGGATGTACACGTCCGAGTTGAGGACCTGCCGGGCGACATCGATGAGCCGAGGCGAGTGCAGCAACGCGGCGAAGAGCTCGCTGACCTTCTCGACCTCGAACACGGAGCGCACCTGGTCCGACTCCGGCTCCAGGATCACGCGTTCACTCGCGCGCAGTACCGGGTCCGTGCCGAGCCGCTCCATCTCGGCACGGTAGGTCTCCACCTCCTGCGGGGACAGCAGGTTGTCGAGGACGAGGTAGCCGCTGGACTCGTAGCGGTCCAGTTGTCCCTTGCTGAGCGGGCCGGAAGCTTCGCCCCACACCGTGGGGTCGACCCGCGGCTGGGGAAAGGCCTGGGCGGTGACTCGGGTGGGGTAAAGGTCGGGGCGCACAGTGGTATTCATCTAAGGGTCTCCTTCACGAGGTAGGAGGTGATCACGACGATGCGCGTGCTCGTGTCCGGGTACGGTGACGATTCCCGGAACGGCGGTCGTCCGGTGCGGAAACCGGCGGTCTCGACGTCGGCGGTGGCTCCTGCAGCAGCCCTCCAGCCTTCTCAGGGCGTGTCCACGTCCTCGACGTCGGTCAGCAGGGGGTAGGCGCCGTTCTCATCGTGATCCTCCCGGCCCGTCATGGGCGGGTTGAAAACGCAGATATAGCGGGAGTCGGTCTTCGGACGCAGGGTGTGCCGTTCGTTGCCGTCGAGGAGGTACATGGTCCCAGGGGTGATCCAGTGCTTTTCCCCGGTCTCCTCGTTGGTCAGCTCGGACTCCCCCTCGACGCACAGCACCGCCTCGACGTGGTTGGCGTACCACATGAACGTCTCGGTGCCGGCATAGACGGTGGTCTCGTGCAGTGAGAATCCGACCCGCTCCCGGGCGAGAACGATTCTCTTGCTCTCCCAGGTACCTGACTTGGACTTGACGACCCGGTCGGTTCCTTCGATGTCTTTGAATGAACGGACGATCACGGTGGTGTGATGCCCCCTTGGTCGCTGTTGGGTCAAGCGGTCCCGCGCTCGGGGACCAGGTCGGCGAGGGAGGCGGGACCCTCTTGCCTCCGCCGCCCGATGGTCTAACTCACCGCACCCTTGCAGCAGTTCGGCGGCCGCCTGATCAATCCATTAGAACCATACGCAGGCCCGGCCATCAACCGTGGACCCCTTCGTCGGCGTTGACAACGGCGGCGCTGACGACACGGCTGCCGCCGACGTGTCGGCCGGCCTCTACGCCCGCTGGGCGACACGCGGACGAGGCCGTGGCGCCCGACGCCGTGACACCCGACAACTGTCCACTCACCCTGGGTGCCGCACAAGCTTGAACAGATGATCTTTGAAAGAGTAAGCCTGTCGGCCTGATTCAACCTGCGAGAGGCGGGCACACGAACCGGGCAGCATGCCGCATCAGGGGGTGGTCCAGAACGACCCGTTCTACTCGGTAACGACCCTGTCTCTCCGGAAAGTACGACGCCGACATGGAAACAGGCGCACGGCGCGTCGGCACCTTCCCTCTTTTTCCCTCTTCACTACGATCAGGACGTACCGGCTGGGGGCCGATGTGGAAGCTCAGCTTGACCGCAGCTATCACCCAAAATACCTCAAACCCAGGGAACCCACGCCTTGTCTGGTTCCCATAGACCAGCTTCAGCCGGCCGATTCACCGCGTCTCGCGGGAGAGGATGAGCAACACGCCCAGCGGCTGGCCGAGAGTGAAACCGAGTGGCCGCCGATACTGGTCCACAGGTCCACCATGCATGTGATCGACGGGATGCACAGGCTCCGCGCAGCCAAAGAAAAAGGATGCCATTGCATCAAGGTCGAGTTCTTCGACGGCAGCGAGGAAGCGGCTTTCGTCGAAGCGGTGAGGGCCAACATCAGGCACGGCCTTCCCCTCTCCCTGGAGGACCGGCGCTCTGCAGCCGAACGCATCGTCGTCTCGCAGCAGAACATGTCGGACCGGGCGATCGCCGAGTGCACGGGCTTGTCCACCAAAACGGTCGGCAGTATCCGACGGCGCCTGAACCAGGGCTCCTCCCCACAGGACGTGCGGGTAGGCAAGGACGGCCGGCGCCGCCCGCTCAGCACCGCCGAAGGCCGGCGGCAGGCCGCCAGGGCCCTGGCGGCCGAGCCTCTTGCTCCGCTACGGCAGATCGCCAAGGTCGCGGGGGTTTCCGTGGGCACCGCACACGATGTCCGGGAACGGATCCGCCGAGGCGAGGATCCCGTGGTAGCCAGAGATCGCCGTACACCGCGAAAGCCCGACGATCGTGAGAGCTTCGCAGCACAAGTCACGGATCCGTCCGGCACCGCTCCGAAAAAGGAGCGGAAAATAAGGAACATGCAGGCGCGACTACAGACACTGCAAAAGGACCCTTCGCTGAGATTATCGGAATCGGGCAGGGAGCTACTGCGGTGGCTGCACCTGAATCACCGAGCGAAGGTGCAGTATCCGCACGTTGTCGACAACATACCGCCGCACCTTGCAGAGACCGTGGCCGAGTTGGCCATCCAGTGCGCAGAGATGTGGCGGAATCTAGCCCAGGAACTCGAGGAACGGGCGGGGCAACAGGACTAACGGCGTAGATGTCATGACCATGACCTTCTGGGACGGAGGGCCCCTGTTCAACTGAAGGAATTCCACACTTGAACAGGGGCCTCCCGGGTGAGCCGGCCTCCTTGGCGGCCGAGGTGCCGGTGTTCATCGCGACGCCGACGTCGGCCTGGGCCAGCGCGGG